>JAKSNZ010000012.1 GCA_024405855.1 Paludibacteraceae bacterium | reverse complement strand
ATAGAGTTGGCAGAGCCAAAGCAAGCAGACAGATTTGTAATGCTGTTGCAGATATATTACCTGCAGAATATTCTGATATAGCAAAAGAATTTAGAGACACACGATGGGTATGGATTTCTTTATTCTTTGCATACAGACATGAAAAGAAATACATAAAAATGTTTGGTTGTCTGTTTATGGCACTAATTTTGTGTCCTGGTGCAATGAAAACACACATTTCAAACTATTTGCACAAAACTAAATAAAAAAATCACCTCTGGAGAAGAACTATGAATACAACCGCTCAAAATATTCTTGCATAAGATAGTAATAATTTTTTAAAGTTCAATCAAAAGTTCAGTAAAAGTTCAGTAAAAGTTCAATTTTTAACAATGTATATTACTCACACCTTACGGTGTTCGTGAAGATTGAGCTTCGCTCGGCATAAGCCGTAGGCTACGCCTACTTTAATCCCATCCTTTTCGCATAAAGCAAACGTAAGTAAACTTTCGTTTGCTTTACGCTTAAAGTATGTGCTTATGCCTCGCTTGTGGCTTCTGCTCTCACTTGCACAATCATTCAAAATTAAACGTAATTGTCAGCATGCGGGCGGTGAGACGCTGGACGGAGTTGGTGCAGACTTCATTGACGGTGCCAATGACTTCAGGGTGATTACGGTTGATGGCGTCAAGTAGTCCAAAGCCGAATTTTATTTCAGGACATAGTTTAAAGTAGTCCAAATAGATGTTGAAACCTACGCCAAAGGCTATTTGCACATCAACTGCATTCAATAGGATTGGCACTTCAGGGTCAAGATTCATGTTGAACATAGGACCTCCGCCTGCAATCAAGTAGGGACGGAAATTACCGTATCGCTTGGCACTGTATTTAAAGTAGATAGGCACATCCATTGTAACGCAGTCAACTGATGTGTTTATACGGTTTGTAACCTCTCCGGCATTATTGTAGGCAACGTATTGGAAATCTCTCTGACCAAGTCCAAGATAAGGGGTGAACCTTATGTTAAAGTACTCCACTACCCTTAAATCAACTATCATTCCCACAACAAATGATGGTTTTAGCCCTCCCGATGCGGCATACCATTTGTTCCCGTCCTCATCAACCCAATTGTTTGGAGTAACGCGGTAGTCATTGAATCCCAAACCAAGTATGAAGCCGAAATGCCAACGGTTATAGTCCACTTTTGTAAGTTTTTGAACTATATTTCTATCATACTGAGCAGATGCATTAACAGCAACTAAACACAGAAGAGTTATCAATATGTAAACGTAGTGTTTTATATGTGAATAGTAAAAAAAGGAGAAATGAGAAAGGAGAAAGGAGAATTCAAATCACCACATCACCACATCACCAAATCACCATAATTATTAACTCCGTTTTTGCATTTTTATTGTAGTTTTGCAATTAATTCTTCCGCCGTCAGATTGGTCTGTTCACCTGTTGTCATATCCTTAAGGGCAATTACACCACTCTGTAGTTCACTTTCTCCTATTATGGCAACATACGGAATCTTGCGGTCATTAGCATACCCCATCTGTTTTTTGAATTTGGCGGCATCGGCGTACAATTCTACGGCAACACCTGCCTGACGCAAACTTTTAACTACAGGCAAGGCAAATGCAACCTCTTTCTCTCCTAAATTCAGGAATATAACCTTAGTTTGGCAAGTTATTGATTCAGGATACAGATTAAGTCCGTTAAGAACATCATATATACGGTCTGCACCAAAAGAGATTCCCACGCCTGACAGTCCGTCAACGCCAAACACCCCTGTAAGGTTATCGTATCTACCGCCACCTGTAATGCTACCAATCTCAAAATCAAGTGCTTTAACCTCAATTATAGTGCCTGTATAATAGTTCAGTCCACGTGCAAGTGTAAGGTCTGCATCAACCTGACATTGTATGCCTGCATTTTCAATAAGTGAAAATAGTGTCTGCATTTCATTGACACCTTTCATGCCTATTTCAGAATCTTTAAGTATCTGTGCTAACTCATTGATTTTATCTTTGTTTGCTCCGCTCATTGCAAGTATAGGTTGAAGTTTTGCAACGGCTGTATCGGAGAGTCCTTTTTCCCTTAATTCTGCATTTACATTGTCAATTCCTATCTTGTCAAGTTTGTCAATGGCAACTGTAATATCAACTATTTTGTCATTCTCACCTATTATTTCCGCAATTCCTGCAAGTATTTTGCGGTTGTTCAGCTTTACAGCCACACGCATTCCAAAACGGGCAAAGACCTCATCAATAATCTGCACAAGTTCAAGTTCGTTAAGAAGTGAATCTGAGCCAACAATATCAGCATCACACTGATAGAACTCACGATACCTACCCTTTTGAGGACGGTCAGCACGCCACACAGGTTGGATTTGGAATCGGCGGAACGGGAATTTTATCTGGTCTCTGTATTGTACCACAAAACGGGCGAAAGGCACTGTCAAA
Organism: Paludibacteraceae bacterium; assembly: GCA_024405855.1. GTDB lineage: Bacteria > Bacteroidota > Bacteroidia > Bacteroidales > Paludibacteraceae > Enterocola. The sequence continues at coordinate 47,943 of JAKSNZ010000012.1, read as the reverse complement.
TCATAGCGCAATCCTTTTTCTGATAGCTTAGATGTAAGTTTTACACTGTTTTTTGTGAGCAACTCATCATCTGTAAGAGCACTCATATAGTCACCTGAATTGAGTATTTTGAAAAGAAGTTTGTCTCCCTCCTCTCCGTATTTACCCATAAGTGTTGAGAGATTTTCCATTGCAGGAGTCTCTATCTGTTGGAATCCGTGCAATGAATAAACACTCTTGATTGTATCAAAAATATAGTTGCGCTTTGCCGTCTCTTCCGGCAAGAAATCTCTTGTTCCCTTTGGGATTGATGGTTTTGCAATCATAATTTCAGGTGTTTATAAAAAATTTCTGCAAAATTAGTATAAAGTAACGGGGTTACAAAATTTTGTTGTAACTTTGACAAAATTTTTCATAACCTTTAAATCATGGAAACACAAAACCAACCTATCAAAAAGAGCAACAATGTGCTTGCTATCATTGTAATGTTCTTCCTTTTCAGTATGATTTCTTTTGTTACGGGTATGCAAGACCCGTTTGGAGTTATTGTAAGGGCTCAATTTAAGGTGAGCAATGCCGTATCGCAGCTTGGAAACCTTGCAAACTTTATTGCATACGCCTGTATGGGACTTCCTGCGGGCATTCTGCTGAAAAGAAGAGGTTATAAGATTTCATCACTTGTGGCTGTTGCAGTTGGCTTTATTGGCGTGTGTCTTATGTTCATTTCAGGCACACTTGCTGAATATCACCCTGCCTTTACTTTTGGAGTATATCTTACGGGTGCGTTTGTCAGCGGTTTTTCAATGTGTATGCTTAATTCCATTGTAAACCCTATGCTTAACACTATTGGCGGTGGCGGTAACAAGGGTAATCAACTGGTTCAGATTGGCGGCAGTTTCAACAGTCTTAACGCCACCATTGTACCTATTCTTATTGGTTATCTGATTGGTACGGTTAGTCAGGATACTCAAATCTCCGATGCCAACCCTGCACTTTTTATTGCCATGGGTATTTTTGCGTTTGCCTTTATAGTTCTTCTGTTGGTTCATATCCCTGAGCCTGAACTTGAGGCTGCCGCTGAAAGAATCAAGAACGGCGATACAAAAGAAGAAGGTATTGGAGAGTCTATCAGAGGTGCGTTGAAACATAGGAATTTGTTGTTTGGTATAATAGCCATATTCATGTATGTGGGTATGGAAGTGAGCATTGCCAACGTAACAAATCTATATCTTACATCTCCTGGCGTCAATGTAATTCCGGCAATAAGCGGCACCATAGTGGGCATGTATTGGATGTTTATGCTTTTCGGAAGAATTGTAGGTGGCATAATTGGAGGTAAGGTTTCTACAAAAGGAATGCTTACAACGGTGCTATGTGTTGGAATTATATTCCTGAATCTTGGTATGGCATTTGGTGACCACAGCACATTCAATTTCTTATATTACAGTAAGGATTACGGTTTTGCCACGCAGGTTATTCCTACGGGTGCCCTATTCTTTGTGCTTTGCGGTTTCTGTACCAGTGTTATGTGGGGTTCAATATTCAATCTTTCTGTTAAGGGCTTGGGAGAAAACACCAGCATTGCCAGCGGTCTGTTTATGATGATGGTTTGCGGTGGTGGCGTGCTTCCTGTAATTCAAGCATCGTTGGCTGACAAAATAGGATTTATTCCAAGTTATATAGTTCCTTTACTTGCAATGGTTTATATACTTTGGTTCACACTGTTCGGGTCTAAAACAAAAGAGAGTTAAGGAGTTAAAAGACTCCTAAACTATTTATGCGAAATTTATTAACTATATTCCTAATTGCGGTTTCATCTGCTGTTTTTGCAGTTGAGCCTATTACTATGCCTTTTGTTCAAAGGGACTCTACCCTATACATGGATATCTATATGCCTGACGATACGGCATCAGTACACCCTTGTTACATATATGTGTTTGGTGGCGGCTTTAAGCGCGGACAACGTAATCAGAATACATTCCTGCCTGTATTCAAGCAACTTACCGATGCAGGAATAGTGTGTGTATCAATAGATTACAGATTAGGATTAAAGGGCTATAAGTTAACCACGTTAAAGGAAGCGGTAAATAGAGTTGACTTCAGCATTGACATTGCAGTGGAAGATTTATATGCCGCCACTAAGTTCTTGATTGACAACTCTAAAGAATACAGGATTAACACCGCACAAATTGTGGCATCGGGGTCAAGTGCGGGAGCCATAACATCATTACAGGCAGACTATTATCTGCACAGCGATAACGAAATGGCAAAAATTCTGCCCTCAGGATTCAAATACGCAGGAATAATTCCGTTTGCAGGTGCGGTGGCATGTTTTGGAAGTAAACTTAAATATACATCACAGCCTGCTCCAACCTACTTTTTTCATGGAACGGAGGACAAACTTGTAACATACTCAAAAATTGATGTTTTCGGCATCAAAATCTATGGGTCAGACTATTTGGCTAAACAATTCAAAAAGAACGGATGGCTATACAAGATTGTAAGATATGAGAATTTTGGGCATGAGATTGCCATCGTTGGCTTTAAGGAGAACGCACCTGAGATTATACGCTTTTTTGACACGTATGTAACAAATCATACGGCATTCCCTGCATCTACTGATGAGGTTCATTATGAAGAGGCTGTTCAAAGTCCGCTGTGGAATATAAACCCTCTGACATATTATAAAGGTGTTCCTGCTAAGATTACTGAAGACCCTGTGATGCAGGAGAGACTTAAATAACTACCAGCACAGCACATATAGGTCTCCCCTTGGGTTGATGCACATTACGGGAGTTGTAGCAGCCCTTAAAACGTGCAGTTCCTTTGGTCCAAAGAAGATATCATCAAGTCCGTAGTCTCTTGATGTGGAAATGACAACCATTCCTGCACCTATTTCAGATGCCTTGTATGCCGCCTCTTTTTCCACCTTGTAACTATCTTTCTTAGCCTTTTCTATTGTGTATTTGAGGTTGAATTTATCATATAGAGTCTTTATTGCCTCTACATTCTTAGGTGTCTTGCTTCCGTAGTCATTTGCCTGAAGTATCAGCAGTTCAGAGCCTAAGAATCTGCCCATGTTTGATGTGTACGGGGCTTTCTCCTTCTCTTCAACAAGATAGCACACAGGAACCATAACTTTTGAGAAATCAGTTACATCTGCATCCATCTTGACTATGACAAAAGGTATTCTAAGGTCTCTCACTCCCCTAAACACTGTCATAGGGTCATTAAACTTGTCTCTGTGACCTGTCTCAAAAAACATGATAGGAGTTTCAGTACGCTCACTCATAATGCAGACTTCATCAAGCGTGCCCGATGCTATATGATATTGGTATTTTACATCAGCATTATCCTTTTCCCATTCACTCTCCTTCTGTGCAAATGTGTCTGACACCCTATCTGTAAGAGCCAGCAGGCACAAACCCTTTTGAAACCCGCGTGCAAACTGCACTGCGGCCTTCATGGCTTTTGCAGGAAAATAAATTCCGTCTGTCACTACCAAGAAATATCGCGAATATGTTATTTCACTTATTAACATACTGCAAAGTTACAATTATGTTGATAAAAATACAAGAAACTATGTATGTATATTAGAAATTCCATATATGCTCCTTTCGGGCTGCACCCATTCTGTGAATGGGTTTGTCCCTCCCACTATGGGTTTGTAACCCATAGCGGTCCCCTCCCGTGCACGCTCCACGGGGTGGAGACGCCGAAGTAGAGCATATATGGAATTTCTTACATACATAGTTTCAATTCAAATTTGTTAATAAAATTTACCATTGCAATATGTTGTAAAGTGGAAAAAATTTCTATCTTTGTAGAATATTTAGACAGATGGAATTTTTTAACAAAATAAAGGCTTTCTTTGCAAACGATACCGTAAAATTCATTATCGGTATTATTCTTTTTGCCATAGGGGTTTTTGTGCTACTGTCAGAATGTTCATTCATTTTCAGTGGCAAGAATGACTACAACCTACTTACAAAGAGTTTTGGGGAGTTGCAAGGAGAGGCAAAGGGATTTACAAATATATGTAGCGCTACAGGTGCTAAAATTGCCAACGCAATGATTAACAATTGGTTTGGTCTGCCATCAATATTGGTTCCCATCTTTTTGCTCATTGTTTCACACCGTCTTTGTAACCCCGATACAAAATTCTCTCTCCTACGCCATTTTGTATTCTGTTTCTTTGTTATGATATGGGCTTCTGTACTACTTGGTGCCGTAATGTCTGACAAAATGTTTAACGGATTCATCTGCACAGGAGGTCTGCACGGCATAATTGCCGCTGATTATCTGACTCTTTTAGTTGGTCCTGTAGGGCTTACACTGATACTTGCCGTTTCAATGATTATATATTTGGCTATATCGGTGGCATCGTTTGTTCCAAGCGTTCAAAATTGGATGAACGTAAAAAATTGGAAAAAGCAACATGATGATACTGAGTCAATTGATGAATCTGAAGACCTTGTAGGACCGGAAAATCCTATAGAACCGGAAATTTCCTTGAATCCGGAAATTCCTGCTGAGCCAGAGATACTTGCAGAGTCTGAAACACCGGCAGAACCTGAATTTCCTGAGACACCTGCTTCTGATGAGCCTGTAAGGCTTCCTGATGACCCTGCTTCAAATGATGATGATGTCACACTTGAGGTTGAAGTGGCTAAAAATGCGGACTCTGAACAAGTTAAGTCTAATACCGCAGGTGATTTGGTTGATAAGTACGGAGAGTATGACCCAACTCTTGAACTTTCCCACTACAAGTTCCCTACTTTTGATTTGTTGAAAGATTATGGAGAGGTGGTATCGGTTGACGCCATTGAGCAACAAGAGAATAAGACGCGTATTATTGAGGCGTTGAAGAGTTATCATGTATTTATTAAGGATATAAAAGCCACTATTGGTCCTACCATAACGCTTTATGAAATAGTTCCTGTTGAGGGTACAAGAATTTCAAAGATAAGGAATCTTGGTGATGACATTGCAATGAGCATTGCCGCCAAAGGTATCCGTATCATTGCTCCGATGCCAGGCAAGGGAACAATTGGTATTGAGGTGCCTAACAAAAAGCCTCAGACTGTATCAATGCAATCAGTTCTTGCTTCCAAGAAGTTTCAGGAATCAACGTTTGACTTGCCTGTCGCCCTTGGAAAGACTATTACTGATGAGGTGTTTATGATTGACCTTGCAAAAATGCCTCACCTTTTAGTGGCTGGTGCCACAGGACAAGGAAAGTCAGTGGGATTGAATGCGATTATATCATCTTTGCTATTTAGAAAACACCCTTCGCAACTGAAAATTGTACTTGTAGACCCTAAAAAAACAGAGTTCAGCATATATAGTGACATTGACAAACATTTCCTTGCAAAACTGCCTGAAAATGATGATGCTGTAATTACTGAAGTGGATAAGGTCATTCACACATTGCAGTCTATCTGTAAGGAGATGGATGACAGAAATGAACTTTTGAAGAAGGCTCATGTACGTAATATTAAGGAGTACAACGCCAAGTTTGTTAAGCGTGAGTTGAACCCTAATGACGGACACCACTACCTACCCTACATGGTTGTCATTATTGATGAGTATGGAGACCTTATTCTTACTGCAGGTAAGGAGGTGGAACTTCCTATTGCCCGTATTGCGGCAGTTGCCCGTGCGGCAGGTATTCACATGGTTATTGCCACTCAAAGACCTTCTGCAAATATTGTAACAGGTCTGATTAAGGCAAACTTCCCTGCCCGTATGGCGTTTAAGGTGGCATCTATGGTTGATTCCCGTACCATTCTTGACGCATCGGGAGCCAACCAATTGATAGGACGTGGCGATATGCTGTTCCTGCAAGGCAGTGAAATGACTCGTGTACAGTGTGCATTCATTGATACTCCTGAGGTTCAAAATTTATGCACATTCATTAGTGAACAACAGGGATATCCTGATGTATTCCAATTACCTGAACCTGAAATAACATCTGAAAGCGGAGAGTCAGGCAAGTCTATGGATATTTCAAATGACAGAGACCCTCTGTTTGCTGAGGTTGCAAGAATGATAGTTATGAGCCAAGATGCCTCTACAAGTATGATACAGAGGAGATTCAGTATCGGGTTTAACCGAGCCGGAAGACTTATGGACCAAATGGAGGCTGCCGGCATAGTGGGACCGGCTCAAGGAAGCAAGAAGAGAGAAGTTCATATAGGAACTGAATCAGAATTGGATAATCTAATAAACAATTTATAACAACACATTATTATGAAACGCGATAACGCTATTTTTGACATCATTGCCCGTGAGAGAGAACGTCAACTCAAGGGCATTGAACTTATTGCATCTGAGAACTTTGTAAGCGACCAGGTTATGGAGGCTATGGGTTCCTGCCTTACTAACAAGTATGCAGAGGGCTACCCTGGACACCGTTATTATGGTGGTTGCCAAGTTGTAGATGAGAGTGAACAACTTGCCATTGACCGTCTGAAAGAGATTTTTGGCGCTACTTGGGCTAATGTACAGCCACACTCAGGAGCACAGGCTAATGCCGCTGTATTTCTTGCAGTTCTTAATCCTGGTGACAAATTTATGGGACTTAACCTTGCTCATGGCGGACACCTTTCTCATGGCTCTCTTGTAAATACATCAGGTATCATATACACACCTTGTGAATATAACTTGAATGAGGAGACAGGTCGTGTTGATTATGACCAAATGGAAGAGATAGCACTACGTGAAAAACCAAAAATGATTATTGGCGGTGGTTCTGCTTACTCTCGTGAATGGGATTACAAGCGTATGCGTGAGATTGCTGACAAGGTTGGTGCCATTCTTATGGTTGATATGGCTCACCCTGCAGGTCTTATTGCAGCAGGTCTGCTTAACAACCCTCTTGATTATGCTCACATTGTAACATCTACAACGCATAAAACCCTACGTGGACCACGTGGCGGTGTAATTATGATGCGTAATGACTTCCCTAATCCTAAGGGTATTAAGACTCCTAAGGGTGAAGTTAAGATGATGTCCGCTTGTCTTGATTCTGCCGTATTCCCTGGCATTCAAGGCGGTCCGCTTGAACACGTAATTGCCGCTAAGGCTGTTGCATTTGGTGAGTGCCTGCAACCTGAATATAAAGAGTATCAGAAACAGGTTAAGAAGAATGCCGCAAAACTTGCCGAAGAACTTATTAAACGTGGATTCAAGATTATTTCAGGCGGTACAGACAACCACTCTATGCTTGTAGATTTGCGTACTAAATATCCTGAACTTACAGGTAAGGTTGCAGAAAAGGCCCTTGTTGCGGCAGATATTACAGTAAACAAGAATATGGTTCCGTTTGATAGCCGTTCAGCATTCCAAACATCAGGTATACGTCTTGGAACACCTGCCATTACAACCCGTGGTGCTAAGGAAGACCTTATGGTAGAAATTGCAGAGATGATTGAAGAGGTTCTCAACGCCCCTGAAGATGAAGCAGTTATTGCAAAAGTACGTGCAAGAGTTAACGAAACAATGAAAAATTATCCTTTATTTGCATATTAATTATGGCACAGAACGCTCCTTTTAAAGTTTTTTCGGGTACTAAGTCCCGTTACATGGCAGAGCAAATCTGCAAACACATAGGTTGCCCTCTTGGTGAAATGAACATCCAATATTTTGCCGATGGCGAGTTTGTAGTATCGTATGAGGAATCCATACGTGGTTGTGAAGTCTATCTTATACAATCCACATTCCCTAATGCAGATAACCTGCTTGAGTTATTGCTTATGATTGACGCTGCAAAGCGTGCATCTGCAAGCAGAATTGTTCCTGTAATACCTTACTTTGGTTGGGCTCGTCAGGACCGTAAAGACAAACCACGTGTATCTATAGGTGCAAAACTTATTGCAGACCTTCTTAGTGTTGCCGGCATTGACCGTGTAATAACTATGGATTTACACGCAGACCAGATTCAAGGTTTCTTTGATGTTCCTGTTGACCACCTCTACTCTTCATCTATATTCCTGCCATACATTCAATCTATGAAATTAGAGAATATGGTTATGGCATCACCCGATGTAGGTGGCTCAAAACGTGCTGCAAGTTATGCAAAATACTTGGGTACAGACCTTGTACTTTGCCACAAGCAACGTGCTAAAGCCAATGTGGTTTCAGAGATGAAGGTTATTGGTGACGTTGAGGGCAAGAATGTAATTATTCTTGACGATATGGTTGATACCGCAGGTACCATTACCAAAGCGGCAGACCTGTTTATTGAGAACGGTGCATTGTCTGTTAGAGCGTTTGCTCCTCATGCAGTGCTTTCTGACCCTGCTACAGAGCGTATCAACAACTCTAAACTTACAGAGATATTCTTTACAGATTCCATCCCTCTACGCAAGCAGAGCGATAAGATTAAGGTTATCAGTGCTGCAGGACTTCTTGCAGACAGCATTGTAAAATGTAACCAGAACGAGAGTATTTCTGAAAGCTATCTAATCAAATCTCACTAATTTTAAAGGAGAAATGAGAAAGGAGAAATGAGAAATATTTCTTCTAGTCTCCTTTTTCCTTTTTCCTTTCTCCTTTTTTATGAAGAAGCCCTATCCAATAATTGAGAATGTCCTTATCACTGATGTGGCGGCAGAAGGTAAAGCCCTTGCACGCGTTGGTGATATGGTTGTTTTTGTACCATACGTTGTTCCTGGCGATGTTGTTGATATTCAACTGACCAAAAAGAAGAAGAACTATGGAGAAGGAAGGGCTGTAGCATTTAAAAAGTATTCTGAAAAGAGATGTGAGCCATTCTGCTCTCACTTTGGAGTTTGTGGCGGTTGCAAATGGCAACAACTTCCCTACTCAGAGCAAATTGCCTACAAACGTCAGCAAGTAATTGATAATCTTACCCGTATAGGTCATTTGGAGTTGCCTGAAGTTGCCGAGACTCTTGGCTCTGAAAACACAGAACGCTACCGTAACAAGTTGGAATACACATTCTCCAATAAGGCGTGGCTTACTTTTGAGCAGATGAACCTACCCGATGAGGAAAAACCACACAATGCCTTGGGATTCCATATTCCTGGCATGTTTGACAAGGTTCTGCACATAGAGAATTGCTACCTTCAGGATTCCTTATCGGATGAAATCAGGAATGCGGTACATAAGTATTGCCAAGATAACAGCCTGACATACTTTGATTTACGCAACCAAAACGGACTTATGCGTAATCTTATTGTCCGCATATCAGCCACCACAGGTGAGGTTATGGTCATCGTGGCATTTTATGAGAAATCAGATAAAATAGAGCCGTTACTTCAATTTTTGGCAGATAAGTTTCCACAAATAACTTCCCTGCTCTATGTAATTAACGGTAAAGCCAACGATACCCTATTTGACCAAGACATTAAGGTTTTCAAGGGCAAGGACCACATTATTGAAACTATGGAGAATCTCCGTTTCAAGATTGGACCTAAGTCATTCTACCAGACTAACAGCCGTCAGGCATATCGTCTGTACAGCGTAGTCCGTCAGTTTGCAAATCTTAACAAGGATGAACTTGTTTATGACCTCTATACAGGTACAGGCACCATTGCAAACTTTATAGCGGGCAAGTGCAAGCAAGTTATTGGTATAGAGTATGTTCCTGAGGCCATTGAAGATGCAAAGATAAATGCCTCTTTCAATAATCTTGATAATACCCTGTTCTTTGCCGGCGATATGAAGGATATTCTTACAGATGAATTTATTGCTTTGCATGGACGCCCCGATGTCATCATCACTGACCCACCACGTGCCGGTATGCATGCCGATGTTATAAAGACCATTCTCAATGCCGCACCCAAACGCATTGTTTATGTAAGTTGCAATCCTGCCACCCAAGCCCGTGACCTGGCGGATTTGTGTGTCAACTATAGGATTGAGGCGGTACAACCCGTAGATATGTTCCCACATACACATCATGTAGAGAATGTAGTTCTCCTAACACGTCAATGTATGGCTGCCGAAAAGCAAATAAAACAAATGGATTTGTCTGAACTGGTTGGTGCTGTCACCCTTTCTGAAGAAGAAATAAATAATGATGCACGATTAAGTTATTTAATTAAGAAATCTTAATGGGTCGCCAACGGCTACCCATTAAGATTTCTGGCTTAAATTGCAAATGCAATGTGTTTGCAATTCGTATTTACCTCTACAAGGTGGTAACGTACCACCAAATAGAGGTTACCTTTTATATATCCCAAACACTGCAGAGCCACTGCCTGACATTGAGGCGTAGAGGGCTCCTCTATTGTAAAAGTCTTGTTTCAGTGCCTCTATTTCAGGGAATTGCGGAAAGACTGAGGCTTCAAAATCATTTTTTACTACACTATTCCACTGCTCTATTGGCAATTTTGGTAGTTCCAATAGGTTGAATGTGGATGGTTTTGGCGTAACACCTTTGTATGCCATAGCGGTGCTTACGCTTACATTGGGTTTTATGATTTCAATTCTGTAGGCTGACAAATCAAGGTCTATTGGTGTAAACTCATTGCCAATGCCCGTAGCAAATACAGGCTTGTTCTTAATGAAAAACGGACAATCTGCACCTAACTTAACGGCATAACGCTCTAATTCTAAATCAGATAAGCCTAAAGAGAACATTTGATTCAGTGCCTTAAGAGTATTTGCGGCATCTGAACTGCCACCGCCAAGCCCTGCCCCAAACGGAATACGCTTGTCAAGTGTTATTTGCACAGATGGTATATCAAAATCAAGTTTTAACAGATTGTAAGCCTTTATAATAAGGTTATCTTGCGGATTGGAATCAACGGCGATACCCGTATTAATAAGGTGTGTCTCAACATCGGGGCTAAGAGAGATATCTATGATATCACACATATCAACAGGATAGAACACCGTTTCCAGATTATGGTATCCGTCTGCCCTTTTACTTACAACATTAAGACCAATGTTTATTTTTGCATTTGCCGTTACCTTCATAATGACAAAGGTAATAAAAAATTGTTCATTTCTTGTTAATATCTGTATCAAAAAAAAGAATTGTAAAGAAAATATATTCACTACTTTTGCAATTCAATTTATTCATTATGGAGGCAGAACAGGAAAAGAAAGCACCACAAAGGAAGAAGAAGCCGGTATCAGCGGTAGATGCGGCAAAAGTACCACCACAAGCACTTGATTGTGAGGAGGCTGTAATTGGAGGACTACTTATAGAACCTTCTGCATTTTATGAAGTGGCTGCAATACTTAAAAAGGAGTATTTCTACGATGAACGTAATCAGGCAATATTCCAGGCAATGTTTGAATTATCAAACGAACACCAACCTATTGACTACTTTACAGTTGGAGACCAATTGCAAAAAGACGGCAATTTGGAGAAGATAGGTGGTAAACTTGCACTTGCAGACCTGTCTGACAAGGTATCGTCAGCGGTAAACATTATTTCATACTCTGAAATAGTGGCTCAAAAATACCTTGCACGTGAACTTATAAGAGTTTCTACAGGCATACAGAATATGGCTTATGACCCACAGACAGATGTCAAAGAACTAATTTCAGAAACGGAGCAGGAGGTGTTTGCCGTTACACAGACCAATGTTCGTCAAGAGGCAAAACAAGTGAGCGAGGTTATAAAGGAGGTGTTTGACAAAATTCAAGATGCAGGAAATAATAAAGGCAACTACACTGGTGTTCCAAGCGGTTTTACAGCATTGGATGATGTCATTTACGGTTGGCAGCCAGGTACACTGAATGTAATTGCAGCCAGACCTGCTATGGGTAAAACGGCATTTGCTCTATCAATGGCAAGAAATATGGCAGTGGATTACGGAAAAAGAGTTTGCGTATTCTCTCTTGAAATGTCAACTATAGAGCTTACTACCCGTCTGTTGGTTAATGTAAGCGACATTGAAGGTGAAAAAATCAAGAAAGGTCAGTTAATGCCATACGAATGGGAGATTTTAAGTAAGAAATCACAACTTCTGTCCAATGCCAAACTTTTTATTGATGACACGCCCGGTCTTACTATTTTTGAATTGTGCAGCAAGGCAAGAAAACTGAAAAGAACAGAGAATATTGACTGCATAATCATTGATTATCTGCAACTTGTAAATGCAACTATTAAGAATGGAACCCGTGAGCAGGAGGTAAGTTACGTATCTCGTTCACTCAAGGCACTGGCTAAGGAGTTAAAAATTCCTGTAATAGCGTTGGCACAGCTGAACCGTGGTGTTGAGGCAAGAGCAAATGAGGATAAACGCCCTCAACTTTCAGACTTGCGTGAATCAGGTGCCATAGAACAGGACGCCGATACTGTAATAATGCTGCATCGTCCGGAATATTATCACCTGACACAAGATTCAAAGGGCAATGATTTGCGTGGTTTAGCGTTAATAATAATAGCAAAACACAGAAGTGGAAGTATTGGTGAATTTTGGTTGCGTTTTCAAAAGAATTTTATTAAATTTACAAACTTAAAAGATGGGGAGATGTCAGAAGACCATCATAGTATGTTATCTTCTGAAAATCAAAATGATACCCAAATTAAAACAAAAGAGATACAGAGCGAGGAAGGGATTCCTTTCTAAAAAAAATGAAGAAAAATGCAGAAATTGTTGTTACTTGCCGATGAGGCAATTGCACTTGGAGCCATTGATGGCGGACTTTCAGGGGTGTATGCTTATCCTGGAACTCCAAGTACAGAGATTACTGAATTCATTCAAATGAACCGCGATGCACAAGCCCGTGGGATTCATTCACGCTGGTGCACAAATGAGAAAACCGCTATGGAAGCGGCTGTCGGCATGTCATTTGCAGGGAAACGTTCATTAGTTTGTATGAAACATGTTGGATTGAACGTTGCGGCAGACCCGTTCATGAATTCTGCCATAACAGGCGTTAACGGAGGTGTATTGGTTTTATCTGCCGATGACCCTTCAATGCACTCTTCACAGAATGAACAGGATTCAAGATATTATGCAAAGTTTGCCTTGATTCCGTCATTGGAGCCATCAAATCAACAAGAGGCTTACGATATGGCATACTATGGTTTTGAACTGTCAGAGAAACTTGGCAGACCTATTCTTCTAAGAATCACAACCAGACTTGCCCACTCCCGTTCAGGAGTTGTGCGTAAGGAGATGATGTCACAAAACAAGACAAGTTTCCCTAATAATCCAAAGCAGTTCATCCTACTACCTGCGATTGCCAAGAAAAACTATGCAGATTTGCTTGCTTCGCAAAGTAAATATGTAGATAATTCAGAAAATTCACCGTTCAATACATATTATGACGGTGACAATAAGAAAAGAGGTATTATAGCGTGTGGTGTTACCTATAACTACCTAATGGAGAACAAGGAACTGATTAATGGTTCCCCGATTCTAAAGATAGGTCAATACCCTCTTCCACGCAAACAGGTGGAGAGAATAATGACTGAATGTGAATCCATTCTTGTTATTGAAGAAGGTTATCCTCTTATTGAGGAAATGTTGAAAGGATTTTTGGGCAAGTCTCTGAAGATTAACGGAAAGTTAGACGGCACACTTCCACGTCAAGGAGAACTTAATCCTGACAGTGTTGCATCTGCTTTATCAGGCAAAAAAGCGGAACCCGTGGTAATTCCTGAAATTGTAAGAATGCGTCCGCCTGCACTTTGTCAAGGTTGCGGACACAGAGATATGTATGAAGCCTTGAATGCCGTACTTAAGCAATATCCTGAAGCCAAGGTGTTTGGAGATATAGGATGCTATACTCTTGGGGCTTTGCCTCCATACGGAGCCATTAGTTCATGTTTGGATATGGGTGCATCTATTACTATGGCAAAAGGAGCATCTGATGCAGGTGTATTCCCTGCCGTTGCAGTCATAGGTGACAGCACTTTCACGCACTCAGGCATTACCGGTCTGCTTGATGCCGTCAATGAAAATGCAAATATTACGGTAGTCATTTCTGACAACCTTACAACCGCTATGACAGGCGGTCAGGATTCTGCCGGCACAGGCAAACTTGAGGCTATTTGTGAGGGCATCGGGGTGAAGAAAGAACATATTAGAGTTCTTGTACCGCTTAAAAAGAATTTTGAAGAGATGACAAGTGTCATTAAGGAAGAAATTGAATATCAGGGCGTTTCAGTAATTATTCCACGCCGTGAGTGTTTACAGACATTAAAACGCAAGAAAAAACAATGAAAACAGATATAATACTTTCAGGCGTAGGCGGGCAAGGAATCTTGTCTATTGCTACAATAATAGGAGAAGCGGCATTAAAGAACAATCTTTATATGAAGCAGTCTGAGGTTCATGGAATGAGCCAGCGTGGTGGTGATGTTCAGAGCAATCTGCGTATCTCCGATGCTCCAATTTCATCAGACCTTATCCCTCTTAAAAAATGTGACTTGATACTCTCTCTTGAGCCTATGGAGGCATTGCGTTATCTTCCATATCTTAGTGAGAACGGTTGGATTGTTACAAGCAGTGCACCTTTCAAGAATATTCCAAATTACCCTGAAGACAGCGATGTAATTAATGAGGTGAAAAAAGTAAAGAATAGCGTTCTTATTGATGTAGAGGCAATTGCTAAAGAGGTGGGCAACACCCGATGCTCAAACATTGTGCTTTTGGGTGCGGCACTTCCCTATCTTGGCATTCCTGCTGAATATATAGAAGATGCTATTAAAACCATTTTCGCTCGCAAAGGAGAAGAGATTGTAAATATGAATCTTGCTGCACTTAATGCAGGACGCGGCGAATCGATTAACCGATTCCACGATTAACCGATTAAACAATTAAATAATTTAATATTATGCTTTCAAAAATTTTAGCCATTTCAGGCAAAAGCGGACTTTTTAAGATGATTTCAGGCAATAAGAACATGATTATTGTAGAATCTCTTACTGACGGAAAAAGATTTCCGGCATTTTCTAATGACAGAGTAATATCTCTTAAAGACATTACAATGTTCACAGAAGATGATGACATTCCTCTATACAAAGTATTTGAGGCGGTAAAAAAGGTTTCTGAAGGAAAACCTGTAACACTTGATGTCAAGAAAGCGTCAGGAAAAGAGCTTCAGGAGTGGTTTGCCAAGGCAGTGCCATCATTTGACAAAGAGAGGGTTCATAACAGTGATATTGCAAAAGTTATCACCTGGTACAACATTTTAACAAACAGCGGTATTACCGAATACGCTCCTGCAGAAGAGAAGGATGCGGATAAAAAGTAAAAAAAGGTGTCAAAAAACTTGCAAAGTTAAATATTAGGTATTATCTTTGCATCGCTTTTGAGAAAAGCCTTTGCTTCCTTAGCTCAGTCGGTTAGAGCATCTGACTGTTAATCAGAGGGTCCTTGGTTCAAGTCCAAGAGGGAGCGCAGAAACGGAAACCGCAAAAAACGGCTTCCGTTTTTTGTTGTATATCAATCAATTAATTTCTTTTTTATGAAAAAAAACTTTATTTCAGCAGCATTGCTTTTAGTGGCAACTCTTTCATTTGCCAACCCGTTAGAAGATGTATCTAAGAATCTTGATATTTTTAATTCTCTTTTTAAGGAACTGTATATCAATTATGTAGATACAATACCTGTTGATAAGATAGTAAATGCCGGCATTGACGGAATGCTAAACAAACTTGACCCCTACACCACTTACATACCTGAAGATAAGGAAAAAGATTTCAAACTTATGACAACAGGTGAATATGGTGGTATCGGTGCATTGATAGGAATGCACGGAGACAGCATTGTAATAAACCAAATCTATAGCGGACACCCTGCTGAAAAGAGCGGTTTGAAAGTTGGAGATATTCTGCTTGATGTTGACGGAAAAACAATGATTAAAAAGAAACCTGTTGATGCAAGCACTGCCCTTAAAGGTATGCCTGGCACAAAAACAGTTGCAAAAATCAAACGATACGGAGAACAGAAGCCAATTAAGATTGAGATAACAAGAGCAAAAATTTCTCTTAACCCAATAAGATACAGCGGAGTTGTTGGTGACAGCATAGGACTTATAGTTCTTACATCATTTTATGACAAATGCTCTGATGAAATGCAAAAAGCGTTCCTTGACCTAAAGAAACAAGGTATAAAATCACTTATTATTGACCTTAGAGATAACCCTGGCGGTCTGCTTAATGAGGCTTCAAGCATCTGTAACTTCTTTTTGCCTAAAGGAGAAACAGTGGTGACCACAAAAACCAAGGGTGGAAAAGTTGGGAATGTATACAAGACTGCAAATCAGCCACTTGACACTAAAATACCTATTGTAGTACTTGTAAATGCACATAGTGCAAGTGCAAGTGAAATTGTAAGCGGAGCGTTACAAGATGATGACAGGGCTGTAATTATGGGACAACGTACATACGGAAAAGGATTGGTTCAATCTACCGTTTCTCTTCCGTACGGCGGAAAACTTAAAGTGACAACCGCAAAATACTACACTCCAAGTGGCAGATGTATCCAAAAAATCAACTACACCACTAAAGACGGGGAGAAAAATGCGGAGATTCCTGACTCTCTTACAACTGAATTCAAAACAAAAAACGGCAGAATTGTGAGAGACGGACGTGGAATCATGCCTGATGTCAAACTTGACACCGATACAGGCAAGGTAATAACCTACAACTTAGTGCTTGACAACAAGGTATTTGATTGGGCTACAAAATATTATTACGCACACAGCAGCATTGTCCCTTCAACAGAATTTGAAGTTACTGAAGAAGATTATCAGGATTTCAAGAAATTTGTAATTGACAGCAAATTCAAATATAAGGTTTCAACCAAAGACTTTATGAAGGATTTTATTGACGCCGCTAAATATGAGGGCGTTTATGAACCTAATAAAGCATTGTTTGACACACTTGAAATAGCACTTGAACACAACATTCCTGTTGAGATGGATTCTGCCAAGCAGGAGATTTGTGAAGCCCTTGCATTAGAAATAATATCAAGATACTATAATGAAAGCGGCATGGCAGCCTACAGTGTAAAGCATGACAAAGAGATTAAACAGGCAATTGACCTGCTGAAAGATGAAGAGAAGTACAGAAGTATATTAAATGAGAAATGAGAAATGTTTCTCCCTACTACAAATAAGGAAGTAACCGCATTAGGCTGGGATTATCTTGATGTGATAATCTTTACGGGAGACGCATATATAGACCACCCTGCTTTTGGTGCAGCCGTAATTGCAAGAGTTCTTGAGGCAGAAGGTTTGCACGTGGCAGTGGTTCCTCAACCAAATTGGCGTGATGATTTACGTGATTTCCGTAAATTAGGTACTCCACGTATGTTTTTTGCTGTTACCGCAGGTGCAATGGATTCAATGGTTAATCATTATACTGCGGCAAAAAGGTTGAGAAGTGATGACGCATACTCCATTGATGGTAAATCGGGTTTCCGTCCTGACCGTGCCACAGATGTTTATTGTGGAATCTTGAAATCCATTTACCCCGATACTCCAATTGTAATAGGAGGAATTGAAGCCTCTCAACGCCGATTCACTCATTATGACTATTGGGATGATAAACTGCGTGAAAGTATTTTGGCAACATCCGGAGCCGATTTACTTATTTGCGGAATGGGTGAAAAACCTTTACAAACCTTAGTACGCAGGCTAAAAAAAGGCGATGAATTCTCTTCAATAAAAGATATACCTCAAACTGCTTATCTTGGTGATATAAAGCAAGTTGACATAGAACTTAACTCTCATGAAAAATGTTTGGAGAGCAAGCGTACAGAAGCAAAGAATTTTGTCATATTTGAAACAGAATCAAACAAGTATGCTCCAACTGCCGTTTTAGGACAACGCATAGGAAAAAAAATGGTTATCTGCAATCCTGCCTACCCTCCGTTAACCACTGAAGAACTTGACTATATATATGATTTGCCTTATACAAGACAACCTCATCCAAGATACAAAGGCAAGCGGATTCCTGCATTTGATATGATAAAGTACTCCATTACAATGCACAGAGGCTGTTTTGGGGGCTGTTCTTTCTGTACAATATCCGCTCATCAAGGTAAATTCATTGTATCAAGGTCAGAGAAATCAATTCTGAAAGAGGTTAATCAGATAGTTGCCGACAAGGATTTCAAAGGCTATATCAGCGATTTGGGAGGTCCTTCCGCCAATATGTATGGCTTGAACGGAAAAAATATTGAGGCATGTAAAAAATGCCAAAAACCATCATGTCTGCACCCTACTATCTGCAAAAATATGAATACAGACCATTCAAGGCTGATATCGTTGTATAAAAAAGTAAGAGAGACTGACGGACTAAAAAAAGCTGTTATAGGAAGCGGAATAAGATATGACTTGGCTTCTAAAGAGTATATTGAGGAAGTTATGAGATTTCATGTATCGGGCAGACTGAAAGTGGCACCTGAGCATACCTCAAATGCTGTTCTAAACCTAATGAGAAAACCTGATTTTGAAAACTTTATAAAGTTTGACACTCTATTTAATGAAATCAACAGGAAGTTTGAACTTAGAGAACAGCTGATTCCATATTTCATATCGTCTCATCCAGGGTGTACTAACGCTGATATGGCTGAAATGGCTGCCATCACTAAGAATATGAACTTTCATTTGGAGCAAGTGCAGGATTTTACGCCAACTCCTATGACTCTTTCCACTGAAATGTACTATACCGGGCTTAATCCTTACACAATGGAACCGGTCAAATGTGTACGCACTGTTGAACAAAAGCGTGGGCAACGTTCATTTTTCTTTTGGTATAAGCCTGAGGAGAAACGAAATATAATAAACAAACTTAAAGAAATAGGAAGAACTGATTTAATAAATAAAATTTATAATTAATGCTAAATTTAGTAAGTTATAGAGTGAACACTGCGAGCCACCGCACAAAACCACGTACAATTATGAATAAAAAAGTATTGAAATCCGTATTATTATTTATTGCAACATTCATTGTATCGGTTGTGATGGCAGATGAGACAGAAGCAAGACTTGACTCCATGCTGAATGTTACAAATGATGCCTTTAGCATTGATGTTAGCAATATAAACAATGTTGGCTCTGTTATCAGCGATGACGGAAAACTGAGAATAATATCTTGGAATAACCGTCTTGAAAACGGCAGTTTTGAGTATTATTCATACTTCATATTCAAGAAAAACGGCAAGTCAAAAGCAACTGTAAGAAAGTTTGTCAGCAAAAATGCCTTAAAGCCTAAAAATAGTGGTAAATACTTTGCGAATAATTGGTATGGGTGTTTGTATTATAAGGCATTCGCAACCAAATCAGGCTATATTCTACTGGGGTATCAGACATATCAGGACATAAGCAGAGTCAAACTTATTGAGCCTCTTGAAATTAAGGGGAATGACTTTATTTTAGGCAATGACATCTTCCGTGCAAACGGCAAAAAGCAAAGCCGTGCTGTATTTGAATATAGTGCAAATGCCGTTATGTCAATTGAATATGACAAGTCTGGGAAAAGGTTTGTCTTTGACCATCTGAGCCCTGAAAATCCAAATTTGAAAGGAGTTTTCTCCTACTACGGACCTGATTTTACATACGACTCCTTTACATTAAAAAAAAAACTTTGGGTGCTGACGGAGGATATAGACATAAAGAACAAATAAAAGAGAATATGGACACATCATTTCAATATAGTATAGACCGATTTGCCGATTTAGAGATACTCCGATACAAAGTTCCGGGATTTGAGAACCTTACACTTAATCAAAAACTCTACATATACTATCTGACAGAAGCGGCGGCGTGCGGAAGAGACATTCTGTTTGACCAAAACTATAAGCACAATCTGCACATAAGAAGGTTGCTTGAAAAAATATACACAACATTTAACGGAAACCGTAATTGCAATGAATTCAAGGCATTTGAGACCTATCTGAAAAGAGTTTGGTTCTCAAACGGAATCCATCACCACTACTCTACAATCAAATTTTTACCTGAATTTTCAAGAGAATATTTTAACTCATTACTTAAATCCTGCTCCCTACACTGTGAAATTGAGATTTTGGAGGCTATTTTCAACCCAACCGTTGATACAAAACGCGTGACCCTTGACAGCAATGTTGATGTAATAACATCATCTGCAAACAATTACTATAGTGGTGTAACGCAAAAGGAGGCAGAAGATTTCTATGCTGCAATGTCATTGCCTAATGACTCCACACCTATATCATACGGAATGAACTCCAGACTTGAAAAAGATGGGAACGGCAATATTGTGGAGCGTATATGGAAAGCAGACGGTGTATATGGGAATACAATAAAGCAAATAATAAAATGGTTGGAAGAGGCTAAAAAATATGCTGAAAATGACACCCAGAAGCATATAATTGACCTGCTTGTTGATTTCTATACATCGGGTGACCTTAAGACTTTTGATGAATATTCCATTGCATGGGTTAAGGATACAGAGTCAAGAATTGATTTTGTAAACGGATTTATAGAGACATACGGCGATGCGTTGGGGCTGAAGGCAAGTTGGGAGTCAATTGTAAACTTCAAGAACATTGATGCCACAAAGCGTACCGAAATCATAAGTTCCAATGCCCAATGGTTTGAGGACAACTCTCCTGTTGACAATAGATTTAAGAAAAAGGAGGTTAAGGGAGTTTCCGCAAAAGTCATTACCAACGCTTTTCTTGCAGGAGACTGCTACCCTGCCACCCCTATAGGCATAAACCTACCTAACGCAAACTGGATACGTCAGGTTTATGGCTCCAAATCTGTCACCATTGAAAACATTATGGATGCATATAGTGAAGCAGCCAAAGGAAATGGTTTTGCTCAGGAGTTTTATTTGCATAAGTCTGATATAGAGGCATATAACAAATATGGTTTTATTACTGACGTACTGCACACTGACCTTCATGAGTGCCTTGGACATGGTTCCGGACAACTGCTTGACGGAGTTTCACAAGACGCTCTGAAAAGTTACGGAGCCACACTTGAAGAGGCTCGTGCAGATTTGTTTGGTCTATACTATATGGCTGACAATAAAATAGTTGAATTAGGTATTCTGCCTAACACCGATGCCTACAAGCCTGCATACTACCGCTACATACTTAACGGAATGATGACCCAACTAATCCGCATACCGCTTGGGGAAAATGTTGAGGAGGCTCACATGAGAAACCGTCAACTGATAGCATCGTGGGTATATGAAAAAGGCTCTAAAGAGGGAGTTCTTAAATGGATTGAAAAAGACGGCAAGCACTACCTTGAGATTTATGACTATGAAAAAATGCGTACCTTATTTGGAGAACTGTTGGCAGAAGTGCAACGTATAAAGTCAGAAGGTGACTATGAAGCAGGCCGCAAACTTGTGGAGACATACGGTGTGATACCTGACAATACACTTCATAATGAGGTTGTTGAGCGACACAAAAAACTTAATATTGCACCTTATAAGGGTTTTGTAAATCCTGTATATCACCTTATAACGGACACAGAAGGCAATATAAAAGATGTAACTCTTGACTATACAGAAGGTTATGCAGAACAGATGCTGAGATACTCAAAACAGTATTCTTTTGAATAAAAATTTTTGTTTTGTCCTATATTTTCACTAAATTTGTAGAATGAACTTAAGATATATACTATGAAAGTAACTTTTAAAATTAATTACAACACAAATTGGGGAGAGAGCCTCTATATTTCAGGCTCAGTTCCTGAACTTGGTAACAATCAATATTCAAAAGCGGTACCAATGAATTATGAAGACGGAGGAAATTGGACTGCAACAGTTGAATTCAATGAATGCAAGTCATTCTCATACAGATATTATGTTCTTGCTGAAGATAAGAGATATTGGACAGAATGGGGCAAAAATCGCTATGCGGTAATAATTAAAGACGCCCCACATATTTATCATGACCAATGGCGCACTAACGGAGTTGACAAAACCTACTACTCTTCTGCTTTTACTGAAGGACTTATTGTACACAAGCCTGAAAATGAAATGCCTAAACCACTAAGAAGTAAAAGCACTCTTGCTTTTACCATATCGGCACCTTATATCAAGCAAAACTATGCCATTGGCATTCTTGGCTCATGCAAAGAACTTGGAGATTGGAAAGAGAGCAATGTAGTGTTGCTTAACGATGCCCTATACCCTCTTTGGATAGGTTTGGTCAATCCTGCCAAAATGCCTGATGTAATAGAGTATAAATATGTAGTGTATGACAAAATTGAAAAAAGAGTTGTTGCTTGGGAATGGGGAGAAAACAGAACACTTTACACAAAAGGCTTTAATGACAGCATATATGTAAAGAGAGACGAGGTGCTAAGATACGGCATCGGTAGTTTCAAATGTGCCGGAGTTGCAATACCTGTATTCTCTCTTAGAACAAACAATAGTTTTGGTATCGGAGAATTTTCAGACATCAAACTTATGGTTGATTGGGCAAACAAAACAGGACAAAAAGTAATTCAAACATTGCCTATCAACGATACCACCCGATTCCGCACCAATGCAGACTCATATCCATACAGTGCCATTACCGTAATGGGACTGCACCCTATCTATATAAATCCGTTTGAAATAGGCGAATTGACTGACAAGGCAAAAATGAATGATTTTGAAATTGCAAAGGATACTTTCAATGCAAGTCCTACAGTAATGTATCAAGAGGTATGTGCTAAAAAATGGGAATATTTCCAACTGATATTCAAACAGATTGGCAAAAAAGTGATGGCAAGTAAGGAGTATAAGGATTTTGACAAGGAGAATGCTGAATGGCTACACCCTTATGCTTGTTTCTGCACACTAAGAGACTATTATAACACTTCTAATTTCAGAAATTGGGAGCAACCGTACAATCACTACAATAAGGAGTATTTCAAGATTTTTCAAAAAGAGAATGCCGACAAACTTAACATTCACCTGTTCCTACAGTTTATTGCTCATAAGCAACTGCTTAGTGCAACACAATATGCAAGTGAGCACGGAGTTGTTTTGAAAGGCGATATTCCAATTGGAATCAGTCCTGAGAGTGTTGAAGCGTGGACTGACCCTCAACTCTTCAACCTTGACAGCCAGGCTGGTGCTCCACCTGACCCATTCTCTGAAACAGGTCAAAACTGGGGATTCCCTACCTACAACTGGCAGGCAATGTCTCATGACGGCTATAAATGGTGGATGCAGCGTTTCCAAAAAATGGGAACCTATTTCAAGGTTTATAGAATAGACCATGTACTTGGGTTCTTCCGTATCTGGAGAATGAACGATGGAGATGTTCAAGGTCTGTTAGGTCAGTTTGACCCAGCGTTGCCAATGACCGAACAAGAGATATGCAGTTACGGCACATGGTTTGAGTATCACAGAATGACACACCCGTTCATTAGGGAATATATGCTTGGAGAAATGTTTGGAAGCAACGCCAACTTTGTTAAGCAAACATTCCTTGAGATGGTTACTTCCGGTATCTATCGTTTCCGTAGTGAATATCCTAATCAAAGAGCGGTTGAAGCATTCTTTAATAACAACGATGCCACCAAACTTGGACTTTCAGAAGATGACCGCAAATGGATTTATGGTGGCGTAATGAGTCTGTTTACTGAGGTATTGTTTATTGAAGACTGTCATGAAAAAGGAAAGTTCCACCCAAGAATAGGTATGCAAAACACCTACTCATTCAGAGAACTTGACTGGAATGTACAGCAGGCTCTTAACCGTCTGTATGATGATTTCTTCTATCGCAGACACAACCAATTCTGGGGAGAACAGGCAATGCAAAAGTTACCTGCCCTACTTGGCTCAACAGATATGCTGTGTTGTGCAGAAGATTTGGGAATGATTCCTACATGCGTGCCTGAAGTCATGAAGAGTCTGTATATGCTCAGTCTTGAAATTGAGCGTATGCCAAAAGACCCACATGATGAATTTGTGCAATTGCCACATATTCCTTATTTATCTGTATGCACCACATCAACGCATGATATGGCACCAATCAGACTTTGGTGGAAAGAGGACAGAGGTCTTACACAACGATACTATAACTACTATTTAGGCAATTGGGGCGATGCTCCTGAAAATTGTGAACCTTGGATTTGCGAGCAGATTCTAAATCGTCATCTATACTCTCCTGCTATGCTTGTAATTCTACCGTTGCAAGATTGGTTATCTATCAGCGGAGAACATCGCAGAGCAAATGAGTATGAAGAAAGAATAAACATTCCGTCAGACCCACATCATTTCTGGTGCTACAGAATTCACAAAAATTTAGAGGAACTGATTTCTCTAAATGAACTTAATGGTAAGATTTTGGAAATGGTTAACAACTGCGGAAGATAAAAAGTTTTTCAAATTGGAAAACTTTTTGACATTGTTAAAAATTTAACTATCTAAAAATCAATAAATTAAAAAATATTTTGGAAAACTTTGAACATTTATAATTTTTAATTGTTAATAACTTTGGTTAATTTTTATTCCAAAAAAGTTGATTGAATGCAAAACTTTCTATAGTTTTGCATTCACGTTTTCTATAAATCCAAAGAAAATTCAAACAATATAATATAATAAAAAAAATCAACTTCTATGGAACAAAAAACTTACACTTTTGATGAAGCAATGCAAGCCACCACAGAGTATTTTCTTGGTGACGAACTTGCCGCAAAAGTTTGGATTAACAAGTATGCCTTAAAGGATTCCTTTGGCAACTTGTTTGAAAAGACACCTGCTGACATGCATCACAGGCTTGCATCGGAGATTGCAAGAATTGAAAACAAGTACCCTAACCCACTTTCTGAGCAACAGTTGTTTGAACTGTTTGACCACTTTAATTATATTATACCTCAAGGTGGTCCAATGACAGGTATTGGAAACAACTATCAGATTGCCTCCCTTTCAAACTGTTTTGTAATAGGATTCAATGAAGAATCTGACTCTTACGGTGCAGTTATGAAAATTGATGAGGAGCAGGTACAACTTATGAAACGCCGTGGCGGAGTTGGTCATGACCTTTCTCACATAAGACCTAAAGGTTCTCCTGTTAAAAACTCTGCATTGACATCAACAGGTATTGTTCCATTTATGGAGCGTTACTCAAACTCCACAAGAGAGGTTGCACAGGACGGCAGACGTGGAGCCCTTATGCTTAGCGTTTCTATAAAACACCCTGATTCAGAAGCGTTTATAGATGCAAAAATGACAGAAGGCAAAGTTACAGGTGCTAATGTATCAGTTAAGATTCATGATGACTTTATGAAGGCTGCCATTGACGGAACTCCATACATTCAACAATACCCTATCTCTGCAAAGAACCCTACATTCAAAAAAGAGGTAAGTGCATCTGACATTTGGAAAAAGATTGTTCACAATGCATGGAAATCAGCAGAACCCGGCGTACTGTTCTGGGATACAATTACAAGGGAATCTGTTCCTGACTGCTATGCAGACCTTGGATACAAGACCGTATCAACAAACCCTTGCGGTGAAATTCCTCTATGTCCATACGACAGTTGCCGTCTTATTGCCTTGAACCTATATAGTTATGTTGAAAATCCGTTTACACCGCAAGCAAGTTTCAATTTTGAGAAATTCAAGACTCATGCCGGTCTTGCTCAGCGTATTATGGATGATATCATTGACCTTGAGATGGAGAAGATAGACATGATTCTTGCAAAAATCAACTCTGACCCTGAATCTGAGTCAATAAAACAGACAGAGCGTGAACTTTGGGAAAAAATCAAGGCTAAGACAATTAAAGGTCGTAGAACGGGCGTAGGCATCACTGCTGAAGGCGATATGCTTGCCGCTCTTGGCTTAAGATACGGCACTCCTGAGGCTACTGATTTTTCAGAGAATATTCATAAAAACCTTGCTATAGCCTGCTACGGCTCATCTGTAAATATGGCAAAAGAGCGTGGTGCATTTGAAATATTTGATGCAAAGCGTGAGGCAAAGAATCCATTCATCAACCGTTTGAAAGATGCTGACCCAGGTTTGTATGAAGCCATGGTTAAATATGGCCGTAGAAACATTGCATGTCTTACAATAGCACCTACAGGCACTACAAGTATGATGTCACAGACAACATCAGGTATCGAGCCTGTATTCCGCCCTGTTTATAAACGCCGTAGAAAAGTCAATCCTAATGACATTCAGTCCCGTGTTGATTTTGTTGACAATGACGGTAACAGTTTTGAGGAATACATAGTGTTCCACCACAAGTTTGTAACATGGATGGAGGCTAACGGCTACCCTACAGCAAAACAATATACTCAGGAAGAGATTGACGCAATGGTTGAGAAATCTCCTTACTTTAAGGCTACTGCCAATGATGTTGACTGGCTTGAGAAGGTAAGAATGCAGGGAAGAATCCAAAAATGGGTTGACCACTCAATAAGTGTTACAATAAATCTACCTAACGATGTTTCTGAGGAACTTGTAAATGAACTTTACATAGAGGCTTGGAAATGTGGTTGTAAAGGTTGTACCGTATATCGTGACGGTTCACGTACCGGCGTACTTGTTGACAACAATACAAACAAAGACGGCAAACCTTGCAACTGCTACCCTGAAATAACCCCAAAACGTCCTACTGAACTTGACTGCGATGTTGTACGTTTCCAAAACAACAAAGATAAGTGGATTGCATTTGTAGGCTTGTTAAACGGCAAACCATACGAAATCTTTACCGGTCTTTTAGATGAAGATGAAGGTCTTATGTTGCCAAAATCAGTTACATCAGGTAAGATTATCAAGAACCACCATGATGACGGCACTAAGACATACGACTTCCAATTCACCAACAAGTATGGATATAAGGTTACAATGGAAGGTCTGTCTCACAAATTCAACCCTGAATTCTGGAACTACGCAAAACTTATTTCAGGCGTGTTGCGTTATGGTATGCCAATTGACCAAATTGTTAAACTTGTAGGTAGTCTTCAACTTAATAGTGAGTCAATTAACAGCTGGAAGATGGGTGTTGAGCGTGCATTAAAGAAATACATTCCTGATGGAACAGACACAGGTCAAAAGTGTCCTAAATGCGGTCAGCCATTGACCTTCACTGAAGGTTGTATGAAGTGTACCAACTGCGGATACAGCAAGTGCGGAGGATGATTAGTTAACTAAATACATCCATTCTACTTCTAAAGATTCCAACTCTTTTTTGAGGTTGGCGTAATCAGTAAAGATGGTGTTGTCAGTTATTTCTGACGATGCCATTTTTTCTTCAAGAGCCTTTATCTCCGCTTCCTTTTCAGTAATTTTTCTCTCTACTTCAGCCACAGCCTTATCTGCCTTACGTTGGATTTTTTGCTGCTGCTTTCTCTCTGTGTATGAAGTCTGTACAGGTTTTGCCTCATTGGATTCAGCCTTAACCTGATTTGGTTTTTGTGGTTGTGGTTTCTTTTCAATATCCCTTAAGTTTTCAATGTTCTTATCCCTCAAGAAATCATATATGCCTCCTATATGCGGTTTTACCTTACCGCCACCAAACTCATACACCATTGAAACCAAACCGTCAAGAAACTCTCTGTCATGTGAAACTATAATGGCAGTACCGTCAAATTCCTTAATGGCCTGTTTCAGAACATCTTTGCTCATCATATCAAGGTGATTGGTAGGCTCATCAAGAATAAGCAGATTAACAGGCTCCAATAGCAGTTTTATCATTGCCAACCTTGAACGCTCTCCACCTGAAAGCACCTTTACCTTCTTATCTGACGCCTCTCCTCCAAACATAAACGCTCCCAAAATATCTCTAATCTTGGTTCTAATATCACCAACTGCCACATTGTCAATGGTTTGAAATACAGTTATATTCTCATCCAACAACGATGCCTGATTTTGTGCAAAGTAGCCTATCTTAACATTATGACCTATCTTCAGAGAGCCTTCATGCTCCAACTCACCCATTATGCACTTTACAAGAGTTGATTTACCTTCACCATTCTTTCCCACAAACGCAACCTTATCTCCCCTCTCAATAGTCATCTCAACATTTCCAAACACTTTATGTTCACCAAAACTTTTTGCAACACCCTCCATTATAACAGGATATGAACCTGAACGTGGTGCAGGCGGAAACTTCAGCCTTAAGGCGCTTGTATCCTCCTCATCAACCTCAATACGCTCAATTTTTGCAAGTGCCTTGATTCTGGATTGCACTTGAACTGATTTTGTAGCCTTGTATCTGAAACGCTCAATAAAATCCTCAGTATCCTTTATCTCTTTCTGTTGATTCTGATAAGCCCTTAATTGTTGTTCCCTTCGCTCCTTTCTCAATTCCACATACTTAGTGTAACTTGCCTTATAATCATAAATCTTACCCAAACTAATCTCAATTGTACGATTAGTGGCTGTATCTAAAAACGCACGGTCATGAGAAACAAGAAGCACAGCCCCACTATAGTTTGCAATAAAATTTTCAAGCCATGTAATTGACTCTATATCAAGATGATTGGTAGGCTCATCAAGCAATAGCAATGACGGGTGTTGAAGCAGAATCTTGGCAAGTTCAATTCTCATTCTCCATCCTCCACTGAACTCTGATGTAGGTCTTGTAAAGTCAGAACGCAGAAACCCAAGTCCCGTAAGTGTCTTTTCCGCTTGAGCTATCTTATCTTGTGAGCCAATAATGGCAAGTCTGTCATTTAATGAATTGATATTGTCAAGAAGTTTTTGATACGCCTCACTCTCATAATCCTCTCGTTCACACAACTCTGCATTCAATTTTTCCAACTCAGCCTCCATATTGTGGATATGAGAGAATGCCTTTTGAGCCTCGTCCATAACTGTAGTATCATCGCCAAGTACCATTGTCTGCGGCAAATACCCTATGGTATATCCTGACGGAATATTGACTCTCCCCGATGTAGGACTCTGCAACCCGGCAATAATCTTAAGCATAGTACTCTTACCTGCTCCGTTCCTACCTGTCAGAGCAATCCTATCCTTATCATTGACCACGTATGAAACCTTGTCAAAAAGCACACGGTCACTAAAAACAACAGATAAATTATCAACTGAAATCATAATTGTGTGCAAAAATAATACAAAATTTTGTATTTTTGTAACAAAATGATTCAGGCATGTTAAAACAACTGGCAAAGCACTACATAAACAGGGATATAAGCAATTATTGCTTTGTATTTCCAAACCATCGTGCTGGACTTTTCTTCAGAAAATATTTGGAGGAGAGTGCAACGCACACACTTATTCTGCCTGAAATAATCACCATTGCTGAATTGTTCCAACTATACAGCAAATACCGCATAGCAGACAAGTTAGTACTGCTTTTTGAACTTTACAGGGTCTATTGCAAGGTTATGGCTGACAACGGAAAAGCAGCGGATGGGTTTGATGAGTTTGCATCGTTTGGAGAAACTCTGCTTGCTGATTTTAATGATATTGACTGCTATCAGATAGATGCCAAAAGGCTCTTTACCAACATTGACGACTTGCAGAAATTGTCTGATGATGAATATCTGACGGATAGTCAGAAAGAGGTTTTAAGCAATCTGTTCAACTATCAACAAAGCAATAAAACCGTTCACAGAGACACTTTCAAATCAATATGGAGCATGTTACTGCCTATATATGAAGGACTTAAGGAAATATTAAAAGAGAAGGGGCTTGCATATACAGGAATGCAATACAGAGATGTGGTTGAGGCTTCGGATGGAAACTTGGAAACAGATTTTGACAAGATAATTTTTGTTGGGTTCAATGCGTTAGATGAGGTTGAACGCTCCATATTCAAGGCTTTTGGTGTAAAAGCGGAATTCTATTGGGATTATAAACTGCCCTACCTTGATGATAAGCAGAATCTTGCCGGTTACTTTGCCACTGATAATCAAAGCAGGTTTTCTACCAAAGAACAGTTGGAGAATGAAACTTTCCCCTCCGATACAAAATTCTACAATATTGTAACTCCTTCAATGACAGCACAAACCATTGAGGCAAGAAAGATTTTACAGGAACTTGGGGCAAATGACATAAATACCGTTATTGTACTACTTGATGAGCATTTGCTGTTGCCAATGTTATTTGCACTGCCTATTGAAAAGGGCGTTAATGAAGATGAGAGCAAGAAGATTCCCATCAATGTAACAATGGGGTTCCCTATAAGCCACACCACTGTACTTGATTTTATTGAAGAATTTATATTGCTTCAAAACACTGCTGACAATGACGGATTTTATCATAAACATACACTGAGTCTGCTCTCACACCCTTATATTCAAAAAATTAACAATGACACTATTGTTGATTTGAGACAACAGATTCTAAAGGATAACAAAGTTAAGATTCCATACAATTTCTTTGACAATACAGAATCTGACCTATTGAAAAAGGTCTTTACACGCTATGCAAACGCAGATATTCTGCAGGCTGCAATAGATATTGCATCGGAGGTTGAAACTGACAATGACTATGACGGAGAATGTTTAAGTCAGGTATTATTGTCTTTGAACTACATAAACAGGCTTATCAAGGAGTATGGAATGGAGATGGAGCCAATTACACTGCTCAGAACCATTAGGCAATCAACTCAATCAATAAGTGTTTCATTTAAGGGAGAGCCATTGAACGGACTTCAGATTATGGGAACACTTGAAACAAGATGCCTCAACTTTGATAATGTAATATTCCTCTCATTTAATGAAGGCATATTTCCAAAATCAGGACAAAAGGATTCAATTATCCCCTATTCTTTGAGGAAGGCTTCAAACCTGCCTACAACAGAGCATCAGGATGCCGTATATGCCTATAACTTCTACAGGCTTATATCAAGGGCAAAGCGTGTTTACATGATATCGGACTGCCGTACAGAAAACATGAAGACTGGTGAGCCAAGCCGATACCTTAAACAACTGAAATATATTTATGACAAAGAGGTTAAGGAGATTGTATCGGTTGGAGACATTACTGTAAATCAGAATATTAGTGAAATGCCAAAACCTGATGATTGGGTTTCCAAACTGCTTGGCGGCGATATAAAACTCTCTGCAAGTTCCATTGCAAAATATCTGCAATGCCAATGGATGTTCTACATTCAGACTTATCTGAAAATTTATGAAGAGGAAGACATTTCTGAAGTGATGGAGGCAAATGACCTGGGTATCATATTCCATAAGGCAATTCAAAAAATTTACACAGACATGCAGAACGGCATGCATGGAGGGGATATCACTAAGAACGCCATAGAACAAATGCTGAAAAATGATGCCGCTCTTGAAAGGTATATAGTCAGTGCTTTCAAAAGTGAGTATTTTCATCTTTCAGAAGATAAACATGTTGACATTAAGGGGGTGAACGCTCTGATGTCTAAGCTTATTTTGAACTATATTAAGCATACATTGAAGGAAGACATGAAGAAAGTGCCTTTCAAAGTGTTTAATTGTGAATACTATTGCGAAGCACTATATTACATATATAATAATACTCTATTCGCAAATAAACCCATACATCTTAAGGGTACTATTGACCGACTTGACACCTATATTGATTCAAACGGCAAAACCATACTGAGGGTCATAGACTACAAAACCGGGAAAAAGAAAATTGACAGCAAAAAAGCACTGAAAGATGCAAGCAATGACACTCAACGCCAACTGTTGTTCTACAAGTATCTTATACAGAACAGCACAAAAAAACTTAACGTTAAATTTGATGACATAGAACTTAACGTTTATGAGCTTGGGGCATTAAATAGTGAAGACAATCAAACTAAGGTTAGTGCAGACAACTACCCTATGTTCTCTGAATTGATGGACGAGATTCTATCTGATATGCTCAATCAAGATACAGGCATAAAGAAAACCACAGATACTTACAACACCTGTAAATTCTGTAGTTTCTCTAATCTATGTAATAGAATTACAACGCCTTAAGCTCTGCGTCAACGGCTTGATATTCAGGAGAGCCGGCACCCTTTGTCTGCATATACAAAGCCTTCATTATCTGGAGCATTGCCTCGTAATTTCCATCATCTTTGCTCATCATTGACTTTGACTCTTCAAAATATTTCAATGCTTCAACATAGCAATTTTTAGCCTCTGCCATTGCTGCATTATAAGCATTATTATCTATGATATCTTCAGCGGCTGTTTGTTTGGTACTGCCTTCTGTAGCCCAACACTTACCCATAAGATACAAATTGGTAGCATTTTTGCCATTTGCAAACATACTTGAAATAACTGCCTTTGCACCTTCAAAATCTTTAAGTTGATTTAGTAACTCAGCCTTTACGTTCATATACTCCATATTGGTTGGGTCCTTAGCAATAACCTGGTCAACATAATCAAGTGCCTCCTGATACTTACCACAACCTAAGAAATAATTAACAAGACTACCAATAAAATACTGACTTTGAGGGTATTGTTCAAGTCCATCCTTTAATGACTGAAGATACTTAACAGAATCACCTGACTGCATATAAACATTTGAAATCTGTTCATAAACACCCTGTTTGTCTTTATAATCTGACTTTGTCAAATCTGTCAAGCATTTAAGAGCCTCTTCTTGCTTTCCTACATTTAAAGCTGCGTATGCGGCATAGTATTTAACTTCATTATAAGTTGAGTCAATCTTCATTTTATCTTTAGCCTCAAACATTGGGTTGTCAACTATTGCATTATACTCTGACAACATAGTGTAAGACTTGTCAAATGAGCGGTTTTGAAGAAGTGTAACACCTGCTGCATAGTAAACAATAAGCATCTCTTTGAAATCTCCTTTGATATTCTTTCTCTGAGTGAATTTTGGATTACCCTTCTTGTCAACCTCTTTGCCGTCAAACGCATCTGCCTTAATATAGTTATCATACATTTCTGACAGACCGTCATATAAGACATCTGCATCAGGAGTCTGGTTCAAATAACGTTTGTTCCACTCATTGTTAGCTCTTGTGTAACCAATTCTACCTGCAACATACCATGTTTTAGGGTCTTCTGCAGTAGTTGGGTCCTCTTTTGCAGCCGCTATGGCAGCATGTGCACCATCATAATCCACTGGGTCTTGATACAAAGCGGAACTTGCTTTCTTAACATTGCTTGTCTGAGCAAATACCATACACCCCGATGTCAGAAGTGCGGCAATAATAAAAACACTTTTTTTCATAACTTTCTTTATTTAAATATTAATATTATCAAACTCCCCTTTCGCCTCCTCAAGACCTTCAGAGTCCACCTCTTCAGAAACTTCTGTCGGCTCCTCTTGATAACGGTCAACAGCACAGATAGATGCAATTTCATCCTCTCTCTTTTCAAGGTTTATCAGACGCACACCTTGTGTTGCCCTGCCCTGAACTCTAAGCGATGCCACCTCAAAGCGGATTGCAATACCTGACTTATTGATAATCATAAGGTCATTCTCATCATTGACGTTATTAATGGCAACAAGTTTACCCGTCTTCTCTGTAACATTGATAGTTTTTACACCTTTACCGCCTCTGTTGGTGATACGGTAGTCTTCCAAATCAGAACGTTTTCCGTATCCTTTTTCAGAAACTACAAGAATATCATCTGTTGTATCCTCTGGCAAGGTAATCATACCTACAACCTCATCATCACCACCATCAAGTGTCATACCACGCACACCTGTTGACATTCTGCCCATCTCTCTGACTTTAGATTCATTGAAGCGGATTGCCCTACCGTTACGGTTTGCAATAATAACCTCACTGTTGCCGTCAGTAAGTTTGACTTGAATCACCTTATCATCTTCTCTTATTATAATGGCATTGACACCATTCTGACGAGGACGGGAGTATGCCTCAAGCAGTGTCTTCTTAACTATACCGTTCTTTGTACAGAACAGCAGACAGTGGCTCATATTGAACTCTGTATCCTGTAAGCCCTTTATCTTTATGAATGCGGTAATCTTGTCATCCTTGTCAATGCTTAGCATATTCTGAATGGCTCTGCCTTTAGCGTTCTTTGCTCCCTCAGGAATATCATAAACCTTCAGCCAATAGCATCTTCCTCTTTGGGTAAAGAACAACAAATAACTGTGCATTGAAGCCTGATATATATGCTCTATAAAGTCTTCATCACGGCTGTCACTACCCTTAGAACCCATACCGCCACGGTTTTGTGCACGATATTCAGTAAGCGGAGTACGTTTTATATAGCCAAGATGTGAAATTGTAATGACCATTTCATCATCTGCGTAGAAATCTTCAGGATTGAACTCCTCCGATGCAAACACAATATCTGTCTTACGCTCATCACCGTATTTCTCTTTAACGGTAAGTAGTTCCTCCTTAATGATTTGCATACGACGCTCTTCTTTAGCAAGAATGTCTTTATAGTCTTCTATTGTAAGTAGCAATTGGTCATACTCAGACCTCAATTCCTCCTGTTTCAGACCTGTAAGTTGTGAAAGTCTCATATCCACAACAGCCTGTGCCTGAATTTCAGACAGAGAGAAACGCTCCATAAGAGCGGTTTTTGCATCGGACGGAGAAGATGACGCTCTGATTATCTTCACTACCTCATCAATATTGTCAGATGCAATAATAAGACCTTGCAGAATATGAGCCCTTGCCTCCGCTTTTTCAAGCAGGAATTGTGTACGGCGTGTAATGACTTCCAAACGATGCTCTACAAAGTTTGTTATAATATCTCTCAGTGTCAATAATTTAGGTCTGCCTTTTACAAGTGCTATGTTATTTATGCTGAATGATGACTGAAGAGCGGTCTCTTTATATAGTTTGTTAAGAACCACACTTGAGTTGGCATCACGCTTAACATCTATGACAAGACGCATACCCTCAGAGCTGGTCTCATCAGTTATGTTTGAAATACCATCAATCTTCTTATCTCTTACAAGTTCATGTATGTGCTTTGTAAGTTCAGCCTTATTAACCATATAAGGAATCTCTGTAACAATAAGACGGTCATGGTCTTTGTCAGACTCAATTTCAACCTTACTTCTTATTACAACCCTTCCTCTACCTGTCAAGTATGCATCACGGATACCTTGATAGCCGTAAATTGTACCTCCGGTTGGGAAATCAGGAGCCTTGATTATCTTAATCAGCTCCTCGTCATCAATTTCCTTATTATCAACGTATGCTACAATTGCATCAACTGAATCAGAAAGGTTATGAGGCGCCATATTAGTAGCCATACCAACAGCGATACCCGTTGCACCGTTTATAAGCAAGTTAGGAATGGCACACGGAAGAACGGTAGGCTCTTTCATGGTTTCATCAAAGTTGCTTACCATATCAACGGTATTCTTGTCAATATCATTAATCATCTCATCAGAGATTTTCTGTAGCCTTGCCTCTGTATAACGCATTGCGGCAGGTGAATCACCATCTACAGAACCAAAGTTACCCTGACCTTCAACAAGCGGATACCTTAATGACCAAGGCTGTGCCAAGTGTACCAGAGTACCGTATATTGATGAATCTCCATGAGGGTGATACTTACCCATAACCTCACCCACAATTCTTGCAGATTTCTTTGTAGGCTTGTCGTATGTGTTGCCAAGCTCATTCATACCAAACAGAACACGGCGCTGAACAGGTTTCAAACCGTCTCTGACATCTGGCAATGCACGCGATACAATAACTGACATTGAGTAATCAATATACGCTGTACGCATCTCCTCTTCAATGTCAACTTTTACAATTTTTTCATCTTCAATCATCTGTTTTCATTCTTTAGTTTTAACATACAAATATACTAAATAATGTTGATATAAACAGCCTTTTTTATTAAAAGTTTTCATAAAAAACATTATTTTTTTCTTTTGGCACAAAATTTGCGTATCTTTACAAGGTTAAATATATTTTATGGATAAAGAATATTCAAACGAAGTACAGGATATAATCAAGTATTCCAAAGAGGAAGCAATGAGACTTGGAAATGATTATGTTGGTCCTGAGCACCTTATGCTTGCCATAATACGCTCCGGAGACACTACCCCTGCATATAGGATTTTAAGCGACAAGATGCATGTTGACCTTTCCCTGTTAAAGAAGAAGATTGAGCAACGCATCAAGACAAACAAAGATACGTACGGACAAAAACTGTCAATGTTGTCATCTACTGACAGAGTTCTCAAGTTTTCATATCTTGAAGCCCGTAACGGAGGCAGCAACACCATTGAATCACAGCATCTTTTGCTTGCTATTTTGAAAGACTCATCTAATCTTGCGTCTGAAATACTGACACCTGATGGTGCTACGTATGAAAAACTAAAGGCTATTCTGTTCCCTACTGAGGGTACTGGTCTTACTATGGCTCCTGTTGACATCTACGATGCCAAAGACGGCAATTCAAGTGACAATTTTAATGACGATGATGACAATGATGATGACGGCGATGTCATTAAGACTGCCAAAAAGTCAAAAAAGGATTCTAAGACCCCTGCTCTTGACCATTTTGGAACAGATATAACAAAAGAGGCGGCAGAAGGCAAACTTGACCCTACCGTTGGAAGAGAGAATGAGATTTTAAGGGTTGCACAGATTCTGAGCCGCAGAAAAAAGAACAACCCCGTACTCATAGGTGAGCCAGGAGTTGGAAAATCAGCAATAGTTGAAGGTCTTGCCACTCAAATTTATGAGCACAAGGCTCCACATATACTTTGCGGCAAACGTATTGTATCGCTTGATATGGCATCAATGGTTGCAGGCACCAAGTACCGTGGACAGTTTGAAGAGAGGTTAAAGGCTGTTATTCAAGAACTTGAGGCAAACCCTGACATAATACTTTTCATTGATGAAATTCATACAATAATTGGAGCAGGTGGCACTGCCGGCACATTAGATGCAGCCAACATGATGAAACCTGCCCTGTCAAGAGGCAAAATACAGTGTATTGGAGCCACAACATTGGATGAATATCATAAGAGTATTGAGAAGGACGGAGCTTTGGAGCGTAGGTTCCAGAAAGTCATTGTAAAGCCAACCTCCGATGCTGAGACTCTTGAAATACTGAAGAATCTTAAGAACAGGTATGAGGCACATCATAATGTAATATACACACCTGAAGCACTTGAAGCGTGCGTTAAATTGGCATCCAGATATATTACAGACCGTAATTTTCCTGACAAGGCCATTGACGCTATGGATGAGGCAGGAGCAAAGGCTCATGTATCAAACACATCTGTTCCACAAGAAATCAAGGATATTGAAAACAGAATAAATGAACTGAACACCTTGAAACTTGACGCTGTAAAGAAAGAGGACTTTTATCTTGCAAACAAATACAAGGACGAGTCAGCGGAGTTGTCGGCAAAACTTCAAGAGGCTCAGAAGGCATGGAATGAAAGCAATGAAAATCAGCCAATTACAATAGATGCAGAGGATATTGCACGTGTAATATCACTCATTTCAGGCGTTCCCGTTCAAAAAGTTGAGGAAACGGAATTTACAAAACTGCGTAAGATGGGCGGAATACTGAAGAGCAGCGTAATTGGTCAGGACCGTGCCATAGATTCAATCTGCAAAAGCATTTTGAGAAACAGAGTCGGACTTAAAGACCCTAACCGCCCTATCGGTTCATTCATTTTCTTAGGACCTACAGGTGTTGGAAAGACACATCTGACAAAAGTTCTTAGTGAATATATGTTCAACTCAAAAGATGCACTTATACGCATTGACATGAGTGAATACATGGAGAAGTTCAGCGTTTCAAGACTTATTGGAGCACCTCCGGGATACGTTGGTTATGAAGAAGGCGGACAACTGACAGAAAAAGTCAGACGTAATCCGTACTCTATAATTCTGTTTGATGAGATTGAGAAAGCACACTCCGATGTGTTTAACCTGCTTCTACAGGTACTTGATGAAGGTCAACTGACCGATTCAGACGGCAGAACCGTTGATTTCAAGAATACAATTATTGTAATGACATCAAACGCAGGCACAAGACAACTCAAGGAATTTGGACAAGGTGTAGGTTTTGCCACCCAATCCCGCGTGCTTGACACAAAATACAGTGAAGGTGTAATTAAGAAGGCTCTTCAAAAGACATTCTCTCCTGAGTTTCTCAACCGTATTGATGAGGTTATAATATTTGACTCCCTTTCAAAGGAATCTATCACCAAAATAATTGACATAGAACTTGCAAAAGTGTCAAAACGCATTGAGAATCTTGGTTTTACAATTGAGGTTACAGATGCCGCCAAGGAGTTTATGATAAAGGAGGGCTACGATGTCCAATTTGGTGCCCGTCCGCTGAAACGTACCATTCAGAAGTATGTTGAGGATAAGATTGCTGAGTTCATTGTAAACTCTGATGCAGAAATCAAAGACAAGTGCATTGTAATAGACTACAAGGAAGACACAATTCAGTTGAAAGTTGAAAGTTGAAAGATCTCTCGCTTCGCTCGAGATGACGAGGGGGTTCGAGGTACTCCCTGTATAAAAGAATTTGTACCGACTACAATTCTTTTAGAACTTGTGCTATCTTCTGATACGTAGTAATTGTAGTTGGTACAAGCGGTAAGCGTAACTTGTTCTCAATCACACCCATAGCGTTAAGCATACTCTTGACACCTGCCGGGTTGCCATCTACAAACAACAGACTGAACAATTCAGTGAATTTGTGATGTATTGAACGTGCATTCTCATAATCTCCGTTGAGAGCAAGACGCACCATTCTGCTAAACTCCTTTGGGAAAGCGTTTCCTATAACTGAAATGACACCTGAAGCACCTTGTGTTATCAGAGGGAACGCAATGCCGTCATCACCTGAAATAACAAGGAAATCTTTTGGTTTGTTCTTCATAATGTACTCTATCTGCTCCATTTTACCTGAAGCCTCCTTAATGGCAATGATATTCTTAAAATCATTTGCCAAACGGAGTGTGGTCTCCCCTGTCATGTTTGTTCCTGTTCTGCCAGGAACATTATAGAGTACAATTGGTACAGGCGATGCCTCTGCTATAGCCTTATAGTGTTGATATATACCCTCTTGTGATGGTTTATTGTAGTAAGGTACAACTGAAAGAATAGCATCTACACCCTTAAAGTCACCTGTCTTAAGTTGATTGACCAGTGCTGCAGTATTATTTCCACCAAGTCCAAGCACAACAGGAACCTTACCGGCAACCTTACCTATAACAAGTTCCTTTATCTTTGACTTCTCCTCTTCTGTAAGGGTTGGAGTCTCTGCGGTTGTACCAAGCACAACCATATAGTCTATATCATTGTCAAGCTGAAAGCCAACCAACTGTAACAGAGCATCATAATCTACTGACCCATCAGCCTTAAAGGGAGTTATAAGAGCCACTCCCATGCCTTGTAAATTAACCATCACTTCTGTATTTTTTACAAATGTGCAAAGATAATAAAATTTACAACTAATTTCAAATTACTTATTTATTAATTGTATCAAGATATTGCAATATTTGCTTGTATATTTCAAAACTGTCAGCATCGGCGTTATCAGGTTTGAACAGAAAATCATACTTGGCACCCTGCTCTTCACGCTGCAACGCTATCTTCAATTGAGATTTTGAATACTGAGCCAGATACTCAAGTTGCCAACAAGTTACAGGACTTAGATTTATTAGAACCTGTGAATCATCCATCATAAAGTTTGTATAACATCTGTCATTAGGACAATAATTAAATGAAGAGAAATCTTGTTTTGTCAAGGCTGTCATATTCACTCTTTTCATCTCAATTAGAGAGTTATCAGCAAAAAAAGTGAATTCACACTTGATTTTTTTATCCCTTAAATCATCTATTATTGCAATAAGAGCCTTATATTTTTCTCTGGCATCAATATCAAGAGGTTCATTAAGATAGTATAATAGGTTTACGCTCTTAATCTCTGACAAATTAAAAAACCTTACATTCCTTACATTACCCAATTTTGATATTTTTCTCTTTGCTAAAGCAATACGTAACTTTTCAAAAAAACTCATAATAATATTATTTTAAATGGTTCAAATTTTTATTTTTGTAACATTCCAATAAATGTATCCTCATCAATAATTTTAACTCCAAGTTCTTCAGCCTTTTGTTTTTTTGCAGGACCCATGTTTTCTCCTGCCACCACAAAATCTGTCTTTGAAGATATTGAGGAAGATATTTTACCTCCGTTAAGTTCTATTGTCTCTTTGATTCCATCCCTTGAGAAATGAGCAAAAACTCCACTTACAACAAAAGTCTTACCTCCCAAAACGTCACTTGAATTTTCCATTTTGGAAGAGTCCGTCTCCATTTTCAAACCAAAATCCTTCAACTTTTGAATAAGTTCAATATGTTTCTGCTCTCTGAAATAGTGATAGACACTACCCGCTATACTCTCTCCAATTTCATCAATTGCGGTAAGTTCCTGAATTGAAGCGGAGGCAATGGCATCAATATTCTTCAAAGTCAATGCAAGTTTTTTTGCAACTGTCTCTCCCACATACCTGATACCTATTGCAAACAAAACCCTTTCAAAAGGCACTTCAACACTACTTCTTATACCTTGTAATATTTTCTTGGCACTCTTCTCCCCTAACCCTTCAAGCGTTGCAATATCCTGTACCTTAAGCAGATACAAGTCAGCAATTGATTTAAGCAGCCCATGGGAATAAAGAGAGTCTATTATTTCAGGTCCAAGTCCGTCAATATTCATAGCCTTACGACTTACAAAATGCTCTATCTTGCCCATGATTTGTGGCGGACACCCGTCTTCATTAGGACAATAGTGGGCAGCCTCTCCCTCAAGCCTTTGCAGCTTAGCACCACACTCCGGACATTTTGTTATGAATTGCACTTTTTCAGCAAATAATGAGCGTCTGTTAATATCAACACCCGTTATTTTTGGAATTATCTCTCCACCCTTCTCCACATATACCATATCATCAACATGAAGGTCAAGTGATTCAATAATATCAGCATTATGTAATGTTGCACGCTTTACCACAGTGCCTGACAATTGTACGGGTTCCAAATTAGCAACAGGAGTAATGACACCTGTTCTGCCAACCTGATAAGTAACGGCAATTAACCTTGTCAACGCCCTTTCTGCCTGAAACTTATAGGCGATAGCCCATCTTGGACTCTTTGCCGTATATCCCAATTTCTTCTGCTGAGCAAAGGAATTAACCTTAAGGACAATGCCGTCTGTAGCCACAGGCAAATTCTTTCTCTCTGTATCCCAATACTTTATAAAATCAAAAATCTCTTTAAGGGTCTTGCATTTACGTATGGCATCTGATATTTTGAATCCATAACCTTTTGCAGCCTCTAAGCACTCATAGTGAGACTCAGCAGGCAAATCCTCTCCAAGCATGTAATACAGGTAGGAATCAAGTTTACGTTTTGCCACTTGTGATGAGTTCTGCATTTTCAATGTCCCCGATGCCGCGTTTCTTGGGTTTGCAAACAATGGTTCACCCTGCGTTTCCCTCTCCACATTCAATGCCTCAAACACTTTCCAAGGCATAAGAATCTCTCCCCTCATTTCAAGTTCTTCAGGATAGTTGCCTTGTAACTTTAACGGAATACATCTGATTGTCTTGACATTGGCGGTAACGTCATCACCTTTTTGTCCGTCACCACGCGTTACAGCACGTTGCAAGACACCATTTTGGTATGTCAATGAAATGGAAGTGCCGTCATACTTAAGTTCACACACTATTTCAAACTCCTCTCCGTCAAGTCCTTTGGAGACCCTATTGTAAAAGTCTGTAATATCAGCCTCTGAATAAGTGTTACCTAATGATAGCATCGGGTATTTATGTTCAACTTGAGTAAATCCCTGTGTAAGGTCATTCCCCACACGCTGCGTAGGAGACGACGGGTCAAAATATTCAGGATGAGCAGTTTCAAGTTCCTGTAACTGCCTTAGTTTGGCATCAAACTCAAAGTCACTTATTGTGGGCTGTGACAGAACATAATAGTTATAATTATGTTGTGACAATTCTGCCCTCAGATTCACTATTTGCTCCTTAATTTCCATACAAGCCAAACAATTTTAGCGAAATTAACAAAAAATACCTATTTTTGCAAAAAAAATCGTGATAAAATGAGGATTGATATATTAACAGTACTACCTGAACTACTTGAAAGCAATTTTGCCTATTCAATAATAAAAAGAGCAAAGGATAAAGGTTTGGCGGAAGTCCATCTTCACAGTTTAAGGGATTATTCATCAGATTTGAAGCACCGCCGTGTTGATGACTATCCTTTTGGAGGAGAAGCGGGTATGGTTATGCAGATTGAGCCTGTTGATAAGGCTATTGCCCACCTGAAGTCTGAACGTAATTACGATGAGATAATATACACCTCTCCTGACGGCGAAATGTTCACTCAAAAAGTGGCAAATCAGTTGTCGCTTATGAACAATATCATTATTCTTTGCGGGCATTACAAGGGAATTGACCAACGCATAAGAGAACATCTTATAACAAGAGAGATATCTGTTGGGGATTTTGTTCTGACAGGTGGCGAATTGGCTGCATCTATTATAGCAGACGCAACTATTCGCATAATACCTGGCGTCATTTCTGATGAACAGTCGGCTCTTTCTGACTGTTTCCAGGATGACCTGCTTTCCGCTCCTGTATATACCCGCCCTGCTGACTACAAAGGGTGGAAAGTTCCTGAGATTCTGCTATCTGGCAATGAACGTCTTATAGCGGAATGGCGTCTGGAGCAATCACTTGAACGCACTAAACGCCTTAGACCTGATTTACTACAATAACATATTTAGTATATACCCCTACTCGGACCTAAGTCCTTCTGTGAAGGACTTCATCCCCTCCCATTAGGGTTTGTAACCCTAACGGGTCCCTCCCCCTTTACGAGGCCGGGGGTGGCCACGCCTCGTATGGGGTATATACTAAATCTCAAACTGAATTATATTTTAAAATAAAAATAGGTTCTACTTATAATAAATAGAACCTACTCTTTAATCTTTAATCTCTAAGTCTCTAATTTTTAATTTAATTAGTTGGATTCAAGGCTTGCGAAATCTTTACATTTTTGAATTATATTTTAGCCAAATAGAATCAAAAATTATTTTTCAAAGCGATATGCCAGACCTATACTAACCAACTCATGCAACTGAAGTTTGGCTTGGTCCCAACCTGTCAAAGTCTTGCCATCAACAACTTTTTCAGCAACAGTACTGTCATAACGTGGATTGACAGAAATCTTGGCTGTAAGCAGTTTGTATAGGGTGAATTCAGCGGCAATCTCCCAATCAACCTCAATACCTACATAGTTAGTATAGAATTGTAGACGGCTTGACAAAGCTATGTTATCGTTGAATTTCTGACGATACCTTACATCAAAGCTACTACCAAGATTAAATGACTTCATCTTATTTGGATTTACATACTTTGCAGCCTCATTCATACCTTCATAAAAAGTAACATAGTCAGCAACTTTTTGTGCCTCCTGTGCTTTGGCAATGGCGGCATTGTAGGCATCTTGATCAGTAATGTTCTGTCCGATACCAGCAACATCGCTGATTGAAGTTACATATATGTCATCAACATTGTCTCCGTCATCCTTAATGGCTGCAAACTTTCTCATATCATCAACATATACAAGTTTGTATGTATAAGGAGAGATATATACAGACAACTCTATACCCTTCTCTTCATTTGAATATTTGTAATCAACACCTACACCGGTTGTAAAACGTAGTGGAGAGAAGCATGCACTTGAAAGAGCGTCTGCCATTTCTGTACCAACCCCTGCATCTCTTACTGGTTGTAATGGTACAGCATAGAACATCTTTGACCTATTATCTGAAATGGTTGAGTAGTTTTGGAACAATGTTGTTGTCAAATCACCATTCCAAGCAATATGCCAGCCCTTACCAATATTATATCCAAGTGTTGTTGAGAATGCTGTCTTGTCATCAGAAAGGTGCCATGCCCTACCTGCAACGTCTTTTGAGAAGTTTGTTCCAATACCATACTTAAGGTCAATAAGGTTATCCCACATAAGACCTTGAGGTCCTTCATAATTGAACCAGCTTTTTAGTGTGAACAAACCGGATAAAGCACTATTACCACCATTGTACCACTCTGTTGACCAAGATGAGTTCTTACTTACATAGGATTGTGAACCTGTAAGACTTAAATCCACACCTTTTTTCCAATAGTTAGGCTTTGCTTCCGCTTGTGCGGCAGCAGCCTGTGCATCGGCTGTAACAGCAGCAGATTCTGCCTTAGCGGCGGCGGCATCTGTTGCAGACACAAAACTTTGTGACATAGCAGTCATTGAAACCACTAATGCACTGACAAATAGTAAAACTTTTTTCATAATTTTTTTAATTAAATGTTAATATTGTAATTTCTATACGATTTTTGCTGTCTTGAATTCTTCACATTCTATAAGAAAAAAATTATGAAAAATTCCTTTTTTACGGGGAGTACCCCGAACCCCCTCGACAAGCGTTCGGGCTTATGCCCTCTGTCGCTTCGCTCGTGATTTATCTTCGTCATATCGAACGTAGTGAGATATCTTTACTAACTATTCTTTATTATTAAACTTCGTTTAATGATTTTTATCGTGACTCGGGATAACAAGTAAACTTGTTCTCCTCTCACTACTCCAAAAATTCACTATTCACTATTCACTAACTTCTAGCGCCCCAATAATCTCTCTCACTGACTTATATCCGTGCCTTTCAAGGTACTCTTCTATTCCTGCCGCAACTTTCATGCTGACTGACGGGTCTATAAAGTTTGCAGTACCAATTTCAATGGCAGAGGCACCTGCAAGCATAAACTCTACAGCATCGGTGGCATTAGATATGCCTCCTAACCCAATAACAGGTATTTTTACAGCCTTAGACACCTGATAAACCATTCTAAGAGCAACAGGCTTTATACAAGGACCGGACAATCCGCCTGTAACCATTGATAAAACAGGTTTACGCCTTTCAGCATCAATAGCCATACCGTTTAGGCAATTGATAAGTGACACACTGTCAGCCCCTTCCGCCTCAACCGCCCGT
The DNA here is from genome assembly GCA_024405855.1 of Paludibacteraceae bacterium. Taxonomy (GTDB): domain Bacteria; phylum Bacteroidota; class Bacteroidia; order Bacteroidales; family Paludibacteraceae; genus Enterocola. The sequence continues at coordinate 3,105 of JAKSNZ010000012.1, read as the reverse complement.
GCAATCTCAGTAATGTCAGTAACATTAGGAGTAAGCTTTACTATCATTGTCTTAGGATATGCCTTTCTTACCGCCTTAATAACGCTACCAGCCGCCGCACAATTCACTCCAATGGTCATACCACCCTGCTTGACATTAGGGCAGGATATATTCACCTCTATTGCAGGAATCTTTTCAAGCGATGCCAACTTTTCAGCACACTCGGCATAGTCTTCAGGGCAAGTTCCTGATACATTTACAATGATATTTGTATCGTAATCTTTTATTTCAGGATATATATGCTCAATAAAATAGTCAACTCCCTTATTTTGAAGACCAATTGTGTTCAAAATGCCACTTGAGACCTCTGCAAGGCGTGGATAAGGGTTTCCCTCTCTTTTGCGAAGAGTAGTTCCTTTTACAATTATACCACCTATTCGTCTAAAGTCAACAAAGTCTTTATATTCTGTTCCATACCCAAAAGTACCCGATGCGGTCATCACCGGATTTCTTAACTCCAACTCTCCTATTTTTATTTTTGTATCAATCATATATTGTTTAATCGGTTAATCGTGGAATCGGTTAATCGATAAATTAACTATTCACTTAATATTAACTCGTTAATATTGAAAACCGGTCCGTCTGAACAAACGCACTTATGCCCTTCCTTTGTCTGTGTAACACAACCCAAGCATGCACCTAAACCGCATGCCATCATATTTTCAAGAGACAACTCACACTCTGTGCCTGTAGCAATGGCCTCTTTAGCCACATTTTTCATCATCGGAGTAGGACCACAAACATACATCATGTCATAATGTTCTTTAATACAGGAATGATTTGTAACAAACCCCTTTACCCCTACAGAACCATCCTCAGTTGTAATAAAGACATTGCCAACCGCCTCATAGTCGCTCAAATCAATCATATCTGACTTAACCTTAAAGCCTAACAGAAACGCAACATCAACACCTTTAGAACGCAGATTTTTGCCCAAATACAGCAACGGAGCAATACCCACGCCTCCACCAACAAGTAGAGCCTTACCTTTCTCTATTAAGGTATATCCGTTACCTAATGGCAAAAGAATATTGATTTTTTCTCCTTTTGACCGCTTTGACAGAGCATTTGTACCGTCTCCAACATTCTTTATTACAAGCGATAATGTATTTGCATTATAATCTACATCATTTATAGATATGGGACGCCTCAGATACACACTTGGAGTATTATCAACCTTAACTTCCACAAACTGTCCCGGAACCATCTTAGGAAGTGGCTCTGAATGCGTTAGAATAAGCTTAAAAAATGAATTGTTGAGAGGTTTGTTCTCAACTATGGTCAGTGAAAGTTCAAATTTCTTCAACATCAATGCAAATATCTGTTATTTGCACAAAGGTAGTTAAAAGTTCAGGAGTTTAGGAATTTAGGTGTTAAAAGTTTTAAACAATTTATGAATTTTTGAACTCTTGAAATGTATTGTCTGAATAATAAACTACAATACGTAAAATCTCTTTAGGTGGCAAAGTGGTTACAACCTCTTTTATAATTGTTTGAGGTTCAATTGTTTGCAAAGGATTTTTATTAGAAGAAACAGATTCTTGACGCTCTGAGAATTCAATTTTTGAAGGTTCACTATATTCCTGATTGAATAAATCACGCTGAAAAGCCTTCTCATTCTTATACATTGGCTCCTTATCAAGTAGCAGCCACTCCGGATTAATGTTAGGAAAAGCGGTCATTATTTTTTGCAAAATCGCCACTCCAGGGTTGTTACGTCCATTTAATATGTGAGAAATGGCAGATGGTTGAACATCAAGTTTTGCTGCAAGTTCACGAGGTTGAAGGTTCTCTTTCTCTAAAATTTTCTTAAATTTTTCTATCATAATTTTTATCAATCTGGAATCAAATTTCAAAGTACAAATGTAAAAAAATTAATTTAACATTCAAAAAATTTATAACGTTAAATTTTACAAATATTAATTACAATAGTAAACTACACTTGTAACATCAATATATTCATCCGAATTCATATATTGCAATATAAGTACCTATTTACTTATACCTATACTTTATATAAATTAGTATTTATTACTGAATAACAGTATATTATATTGTATATGTTACAAAAATGTTACAACTATCATTAATAATACATCGTACATGCATATCACCATAAGTTATTATTTATATATACATATATATATTGCTGACTATTAGTTTATTATAAAAAATTATAAATATTTTTGCATATTCATTTTATATGCGTTTTTACATCAGTATATATTTGTATAACATTGAACTTATGCTATATTATTGTATATTATACACCATAAATACATTTGTAAATAATTGCAGTGTTTACAAAATACCCTGATTTTGCCAAAACATTTGTATCGGCTGTTTTTAACTTTTTTTGCGTGAAAATTTTTTAATTCATAAATTTGTAGTTGAAAATTATGAAACTACTCTACCCTATAAGATCTCTCGCTTCGCTCGAGATGACGGATGGAATGTTGAGATGACAGATGGAATGTTGAGATGACGGATGAGATATCTAGTTATTGGGCGGGTTCCTTGACCCTATTATATTATGGAAAAGAAAAAACTTGAAGCATTTGAAAGAATTGGAGACATAATGGACCGTCTCCGTAGTGAATGTCCGTGGGATAAGAAGCAAACTAATGAATCACTTAGAATTCTGACACAAGAGGAAGTCTTTGAACTTTGCGATGCAATTATCAAAAAAGATGATGCAGGAATCTGTGAAGAGTTAGGAGATGTACTACTCCACATTCTTTTTTACGCCAAAATTGCAGAAGAGAAAAATTCATTTAATATAGCAGATGTATGTAACCATTTGAGTGACAAGATGATACACCGTCATCCGCACGTTTTTGGCTCTGCTCAGGCAGATTCTTCCGCTGAGGTGATAAGGAATTGGCAAATTTTGAAGCTACAAGAGGGTAAAGGAAAGACTGTTCTTGGCGGAGTACCTGACTCACTACCCTCTCTTATTAAGGCATACAGGATTCAAGATAAAGCCCGCAGTGCCGGCTTTGATTGGAAAGAGAAAGAGGACGTTTGGGAAAAGGTAAAGGAAGAGGTGTCAGAAGTGGAAGAAGA
>JAKSNZ010000011.1 GCA_024405855.1 Paludibacteraceae bacterium | reverse complement strand
GTTCCATTTTCAGACTTTTGCCAATAGAAATATGGATTTTGGAACATATTACCCTTAATAACGGCATTAAGTTTAATATTAACCTTTTGTGCACCTGAAGAGGCAGGGCAAATGACAACTGTATCAAGTCGCTCGCTATCCACATCTGTATAGAGGTATGATTCAGGGTTACATGTCTTAAACTCAATATCATCTATAAGCAAATCATTACCTTTTTGACCGGCAGGAGCCAAGTTAACCAATTGGATTGTCACTTGAGAATAAGTGCCTGAATTAAACATTGCGGATATTTGCTTCCACCCTGCATTCACATCTATGTTCTTAACCTCATACTCATCTATTACAGGACCTGTTTTACCTCCACCTCTCAAAACAAACTTAGCCTTTATTGGGTCTACATCACTAATATTAGCCGCTGTTACCCAAACAGAGAATAATAAACATGACTGTGAGCAAACATCAACTGTCCTTTCATACAACACATCTCCGATATTATTACAGTTTAGCATTAGCATTCCGCCATATTTTTCATCCTTTAAACCACCCTGAGTATGGTCATATTTAGAATTGAACCAAAAATCTGAAGTACAGTTACAAGAATTAGCATCTGATGCCTGTGTTCCGCAACCACCCCATTTAGGAAGTGCGACAATAGCATACTCACCACCATTCTTAATTGGCTTACAAGCTTCTATGTAGGTATATGGGCAATACGAGGTTGAAGACCTTGCCGTTTCAGATGACAATGTACCAAAAGTCTCAGAAAACAGAGTCTTGGTTTTAGTGGCATCACATATAACCGTAGGATTTATTTCGTATGTATCTTCTGCCTTACCGGCATCAACACACTTATAAATAGTTCTTTGAGTAGGAGAAACTGTAATAGACGAGCCTGTTTGTCCGCTAATCACGGTATAGGTTGCTCCATTATCAACTGACTGATACCAAGTATATGGGGCTGTACCGTCATTTGCAGTTAAAGTCACCTCTTCTCCTGCAGGATATGGACCCTCATGGTCTGGAGTTATGTACAGACCCTGTCCATACACAAGAATATAGTCAACGGCAATCATTGACCTATATTTGGAATAGTTATTGAAAATAAAGACTTCCAATGAGTTCTTTCCTGCCGGCACCGTAACTGTGGCAGTGGACGTTTGCAACCCGGAATTTGCGTATACATAATCATTCCAAGTAAATCTTTGCACAAAAGATCCATTACTATATACCTCGACAAGTATTCTTGCACCATCATTTCCTGACCAATAAGTATCTGAAATGTTATACCAACCTATCTCAATATCGTAAACCGTGCCTGGTGCCAACCCAACCATATCAAATTCACCAAGTACCGAATACTCATTGTATCCTGGTTTAGAAATGAAAAAGAATCCGTCCCGATTAACCTTAGAGAATGTATAACCATCACCATCTTTTCCGCCCGTTATTCTGTCTGTAGTGGAGCAAACATACTTGTTGTTTTCCAAAGTGGAAGATGTTGAATATCTCAACCACCTATGTTCATGTCCTCCATAAGATGGATATTGTGATGTAGCACGAAAATGCTGCTTCTCAGGATTTCCAAAAAAGAATAGCTTGCTATCATTATTTCCACTTTCATCTATTACAGGAAAATACTGTACAGTAGGGTCTTTAGGGTCAAAATGAGTACCAGCAACCAATCTTTTTGTCGCAGCAAAACCATTCAACACAACTGTTGATAGCACTATAAATATTAACAATGATTTAAAACAAAATCCTGTAATGTAATTGTTTCTCATATAGTATGAATTTTTAGGTCTAAAAAAATTTAGTCTGCATAATGGCACACAGAGCCAATATACAGACTACAAAGATAATAAATTTTAATGAAAAATGCTATTAAGTAGGGTGAATTTTTATAATAGATTTTTCGCTTCGCTCAAAATGACGTGTTTCTAAGTTTGATTTCTGATAAGAGTTTTTTTGTATATAACGGAAAATCAGCCTGTAGCAACCAGCCAAAATAACCCGAATCCTTCTTATAGACATCACTAACCTTCTGTCCTTTATACTTTCCAAAGTTAAAGACCTCTGCACCGCTCTCATCATATACAATATGTCCTGCAAAATCAGCAAACTTGCTATGGGTGCTAAAGTCAGACAAAAACGCTACATCGTTCTGCAAATCAGAAGGATAACGGTCTATCTGCGATTTAAGCACCTCATACGTGGCACGAATATCGGCATCGGCGGCATGAGCATCATCAAGATTTTTACCGCAATAGAACTTATAAGCGGCGATAAGTGTGCGAGGCTCCATTTTATAGAAAATGTTCTGCACATCTATCATCTTGGCTTTCTTAAGGTCAATGTCAGCACCCGCACGCATAAACTCTTCTGCCAGCAAAGGAAGGTCAAACTTCAGTGAGTTATAGCCGCCCAAATCACAGCCTTTGAAAATCTCAGCAAGTTCAGCAGCCTTCTGCTTAAAGGTTGGGCAATTTGCTACATCGGCATCTGTAATGTGGTGAACAGCAGTTGCCTCCTCCGGAATATGGCGTTCAGGATTCAGACGAATGCACTTTGACTCCTCTGTACCGTTAGGAAATACCTTAATGTACCCTATTTCAACGATGCGGTCATTACATACATCCACGCCTGTTGTCTCCAGGTCAAAGAAGATTATTGGTTTTTTTAATACTAAGTCCATATTGTTAAAACTTATTTTAGCAGGATTAAAGATCTCTCGCTATGCTCGAGATGACGAATTTGGGAGCGTAAGCGACAGCACACTTCAGTGTGCCGTGCAAAGCACGCAGGGGTTTGGGGGTGTCCCCCAATCAAAAAGCCCCTGATTCCCTGATTTCAGGCAAAGCCTGGAATTAGGGAATCATCATTGGCATAGCAAGGGACAATACGCTCACCCCCTCCTTCTGTTGTATCGGCACAAAGACAGCAGGACGAGCCTGGTCAACCATCTTCATTTCAACATCGTCGCTGTCCAAACTTGACAACAAATCAATAAGAATTGATGCCTTAAACCCTATCTCAATATCTGAGCCCTCAAATGAGCATTTGAAATTTTCTGTTCCAGCCACTGCAAAATCAATATCCTGACCCGATACGCACACATTGCCTGACGTGAATTTCAATTTAATAAGATTTGTACCCTGGTCTGAGCAAACCCCCACTCTACGGGCAATTGACAGTATTGACTCTCTGTTTACAATTGCTGAATTATTGAAATTCTGAGGAATAACAGCATTATAATTAGGATAATTGCCCTCAATCTGACGGCAAATCATCTTATATGCGGCAGTTGTAAACACTATGGATTTTTCATCATACATAATCTCAACACTTCCAACCTCTTTTGCCAAGATGCCTCTCAAAAGGTTTGCAGGTTTTTGAGGGAATATGAATCCGCCTTGAAGTCCGGGTTTTTCATTAGGGAGCGTAACCTTTGCAAGACGATGTCCGTCAGTTGCAACAACATTAAGACCTTCATCATCAAACTTAAAGCAAAGACCGTTCATAATAGGACGGATTTCATCAAAGGCAACTGCATACGATGTCTTTGCAATGGCATCATTAAGTAAAGAGACACTTAACGTAAACGCCTTTACATTATCACCGCCAATTTGGCTTGGCTCCATAAAATCTGCCGCATTCTGACCCATAAAGTTATACTTTGATGACTCTGTTGTCATTATAACATTATAGGTATTGTCATCAATGTTAAACTCAACCTGTTGTTCAGAGAACTCCTTAAGAACCTCTGTCAGAACCTTTGACTGCATTGCAACCCTACCGTCAGAACCACTATTCTCTATATCAAGAACCGTTATAAGAGTGGTATCAGCATCAGAGGCTGTAATTGTAAGTTGATTACCTGAAATTGAAAACAGATAGTAGCCGTAAATGGAAAGAGACGGCTTTGCCGGAATGAATTTAGCGGCTGCCTGCAGACGCTCACACAGCAATGTTGAAGAAACTTTGAATTGCATAATTTTATTGTTAATTTATCACACAAAAATAGCAAGAATTTATGAGATTCAAAGCCTCAGCACCAACGCTTTTTTCTAACTATCTGATAAACAAAGATAAAAATTATTAACAATAAAAGAGGAAGTATTAAATTTACAATTTGAGCCGTCACACGATACTCAGAGAGCATTTTCTTGTCCAAAAGCCTTATTTTCCACTCTCTTCCACGCAGTGAGAGCCACCCTTCATCATCGGCAAGATAGTTTACTGAATTCAGTATAAACTGCTCATTGCCAAATGTTTGCCCTGTATATTCATCTGTTCCCAACGGCACAACGGAATAACCATCAGAAACAGCGTGGACATCATTGCGAATAATGTCTCCGTCTGAAATTACAATCATCTTCGTACTTTCACTCTCTTTTAACCTCTCATCTCCGCCTGATAAAATTTCAGGAGGTGTCATTCTGTTGGCAAAAACAGAGGTGAATTTTCCTTCAAGCAACACTGCCACAGGCAAATATGAGAATGAGAAGAATTCAGACTCAGGAGAGAGCCTTATAATTGCAGGATTAATTTGCATAGGAGCCTTGTCAAGTCCCGCCCTTGCTGATGAAAATAGTAACGCCGATGCCGTCAGACCCGTTCTATTCTCCCCCACCAACTCCACAACTGACGGAAATTCAGCCTTTACCGGAGCAATGTTCCTTGTTATTACATTTGAAGGATTAGGAATAAGTATTGGTGCATAATACCATGGCATTGGCTCAAATTTTGGCTGCTCACCTTCTAACGCAACATTAATAGGCACCGTAGCACACTGAGTATCAAGCAGTAGCAACGGACTTACACGAACCCCGTATGTAAACAGCATATCGTCAAGTGAAAGTTCATTTGCAATGCCAATATTCTCCTTATCAGTTCTTACCCCGTCAATCAGCCACAGCACCTTGCCACCATGCATTATGTAGTTGTCTATTATGAACTTATCAGCTACACTAAACTTTTCAAGCGGTCCTGCAACAATAACCACCTTATACTTATCAAGAGCGGTGGCATCAGTACCCAACACACCTCTGTCAACATTATAATACGCTGACAGACTTTCAGTTATTGACATAACGTATGGTTCTGACCACTCATCGTGACCCTCAAGAAACGCAATACTTTCAGGATTTTTATTCAGCACTCTTCTTAAAGCATCAGTAACCTCATACTCAAGGGCTTCAACAGATGAATTCAAGTTCTCATCGCCTGACAACCCCTGAATATTCTTCAAAAGATTTACATTTATTGTATCGTCCGATGCAGAAATGACAGCCCAAGGAAACACCGTTTTTTCAACAACCCCACCATCAGAATTACGGTCATAGACCATTGTAGGCTTAAGTCCTTTTGAAACAAGCATGGCATACTCTGCGTTACGGACTTTAGCATCGGCGGACTCAGAAGGATTAATTACATTCCACTTGAATTTTCCACCGCTATAGGCGTTCAACTCCTTTATCAGATTAACCGTAGCGTCCTTCAAACGCAGAAAACCCGTATTTACATTGCCTCCAAGATATATGTCAACCGATACTTCCTTGTCCATATTCCTGACCAAATTCTTAGTGTTGTCAGACAGCGTGTATCGTTTTTCTGACGTAAGGTCAAGCCTCAGCACAAAATAACCTGATGCAATGTATAGGGCTATGATGATAATTAAGATGGTGAATCGGTGATGCGGTGGTTCAACTATAACTATGGTGGCATATATGAACAAGTATACTGCAAGTATGAAGTACATGACATCTTTAAGGTCCAAGACCCCTCTACTCATTGAATCGTAATGACTTGCTATGCCAAACGCCGCTATGGTTTGCGATACGGAGGCATTTTGAAATAACTCTGACAGAAACTGAAACCCGTAGTAAATAATGAAGCACAACAATGCCGACAGCACAAACGCCACCATAGAGTTTCTTGTAACCGATGAGCAGAACACTCCTACTGCCGTATACAATGCAGAGAGAAACAGCAGTCCAATGAAAGAACCCCAAAAACCGCCCATATCAAGGTTAAACGGAGTTACTCCCATTACTCCAACACTCACCATATATAATAAGGTGGGAACAAGCGACAAAATTGCCAAAATCCAACCTGCAAAATATTTTGACAGTACAATTGATGTCTTTGTCAACGGTTTTGTATACAGAAGTTCCACAGACCCCGATGCCCACTCGTCAGCAAAAAGTTTCATTGTAAGGGCAGGTATCAAAAACAGGAACAGCCACGGAGAGAGCATAAACAGTCCGTCAACATTTGCGTAGCCACCGTCTAAAATGTTGTATTCAGAAGGTATAAGCCACAAAAATGCACCTGTAAGTGTAAGAAATACAGCAATAATTATAAATCCTGCCGCCGATGAGAAGAAATTTCCTAACTCTTTTTTTAACAGTACAAACATTTTCACTAAATTTGTAGGCTGAATTTGATTTCCGTTCAACAATCTGCAAAGATATGTATTTTTAACCGCAATGACAAAAAGAGAGTGGATAAATAGAACAATTTTACTTGCAATTATTTTTATTGTAGGGGGAGAGATTTCTCCACTCCGCTCCGCCACCGATTCACTGTCCACTGACTTTGTCCCATATTCCATTAAGGCTGAATTTGTTGGCGGCTACATCTACCCTCATGACAGGGATTTGGTTTCCCCTGCGGTAAAAGGACCTTCACTTGGCGGTCAAGTGGCATTTGAATGGCATACAGACGGCTCACGTCAGTGGCACTTGGACTTTAACCGCCCTACCGTTGGAGTTGCCTTGCAGGTTATTGACCTAAGCAACCCAAAGGTTCTTGGGCAAATGATTATTCCCTACACCTATATTAATATACCAATGGTACGCTCACGCGTGGCTGACTTTAACTTTATGTTAGGCGGCGGTTTTGGGTTCTGTACCAATCCGTGCAACGTTGAAGGGGCAATAAATGACCCACGGGGGCTAAAAGGAGATGACCCCACAAAAAACAAGGCTTTTGACTACAACTTTATTATAGGCGGACCCCTCACATTTAACTTACAGGCAGGTGTAAATGTAGATTTTCATGTTCATACGCAGGTGGATATAACACTTGGCGTTGACTACAACCACTGCTCCAGCGGCTCACTTTTCCAGCCAAATGCAGGACTTAACATTTTTGACGGTAAAGTGGGTCTGAAATACCACCCTGTAATACGCAAATATAATACACCTGTTGAAGTTAAGCGCGATACAACAAAACTTAAACGCTGGTACGGAGAAATAATTGCAAGCGGAGGTGCAAAGGCCCTGTATTATAAGGACACAAAATATTGGGGTTGTGCATCGCTGAACTTTGAGGCTTTCTACCGCACTTGCCGCCAACACAGAATTGGCATGGGTGTGGATATGTTCTATGACGGAGCATACGCCGTTACTGCAAAGCAAAACGCTGACGGAACATGGATAAAAGACAACTCAAACACATCTTTTGGCAGAACATTCACCACTGAAGACAAGTTCCTCAATAAGTTCCGCGTAGGACTTAACATTACAAATGAAATTACCATAGGGAAGTTCATGATAGGATTTGGTTTTGGTGTCTATCTGTATGACCCTGTTAAGAATATGGAGCCTTTTGCCGATGCCCAGAAGGCGGCTAATAACGGAACAAGCCTTAAAAGGGGTATGTTTTACACCTACGATATTGACAAACAAGACGGATGGAACTATTTTCGTCTGTCGGCAAAATATTATATAACCAAACACCTACTTGCTCAAATAGCGTTTAAGACGCACTTGCAAAAGGTTGAGTTTGTGGAGTTTGGCATTGGAACGTGGTTTTGATTCCATCCCGTCATCTTGAGCGTAGCGAGAGATCTTAATAAAGATATCTCACTTCGTTCGATATGACGAAAAAGACGAAGAATTAAGAATTAAAAATTGAAAAATTGAAAAAAGGTATAATAATATCATTAATCTGTATTCTCATAATTGGCTTGTCTGTTTGGGGGTATATTGAATTGAAACACGATTCGGTTTCAGCAAAAAGAGACATCTATGAATCTGTGCCGGGCGAGCCGTGTGCCATACTGCAAATAAACAACCTACGCACTTTTCAAGAGAGTCTGCTCTACAATAACAATTATTGGCTGAATCTTACTTCAATAAAGGCACTGAACAAGACTCACATACTGCTTGCCACATTTGACTCATTAAAGGAGAGCGAGCCTGACATTGCCCAACTCATTGACCGAAGCGTTATTTTGGCGGTCTACCCTGACTATGACGGCGAATCAGATTATCTGCTTACCTCTCAAATGTCAGTATCGGAGTATGAAAAACTAAAGGAATTTACAACGGACATTGAGTATTACAATGAGTTTTTGCTATCGTCATCATCTGACTCATTGCTGTCATTGGCTAAGGGCTGCATTGACGCAGGCACATCGCCAATTTTACAAGACGCTGATTTTCATAAGGTTAGATTGTCATCTGGAACAAAACAGGAGGCAAATGTTTTTCTTAATGCCTCCCGATGCCAAAATGTTCTGAAAAAATATGTACTTGAGCAACGAGAGCGTCTGTTTGCAGTCAGCCGTCAATATGACAGTTGGTGCGGCTATGACGTTGATTTTTCTGAAGACAAGATAGAGATTAATGGTTTTGCGTTCTACAATAACACTGACGGGGTGGCATCGGCGTTTCATGGGCAAAACACAGAACGCAACACTCTATCATCAGCAATGCCTTATAACACATTCTTTTTCAGGCACTTTTCATTGTCATCATTGGACGCCTACAGGCAATTGCTGTTCCCTCAGCAGGAGTATGATGACTATGACCCTTTGGAAACATCGTCAGGAGAGAGCCCTGAAACATTTTTTCAAGAGTTTTTTGGAGGAGAAATTGCACTTGGCTACTCCCCTCTTGACGCTTTTGTCATTATAAAACTTATTAACGGACAAGATGCCGTAAGTGTTCTGCGCCGTATTGCTTTGGAACTGAACCCTGAAAGCACCATAAGGTCAAACGGATTTGAAATGTTCCATATTGGGCAAAACGGATTTGCAGGCAGTGTGTTTGGCAGTTATTTCAATTTAAGTGATGAGTACATCTGCATTTCAGGCAACAATATGATTATAACTCCGTCTGAAAAATTCACACTTTACATTGCCACAAGGAATCCAAAAACGCAAACATTACACTGTGCACCTACATTTCGCAGTGCTGACAGAACTCTGCTTTCAACATCAAACCGCTCTGTATATATTGACGTTCCTTATATTGTAAGAAACGCACAAGCGTTCTTCACTCCTGAATTTGCTGAGAAACTGAAGAAAAACTCTGAGCTATGGTCAAAATTTGACTGCATAGGGCTTCAAAGTGAGAGTGAGACAAATCATTCTGATTATCAGCATATTTTTATTCAATATTCAGGTCAGAAAGGGGTGTTTGTGGCAGATGTTCCCGATGATGAGCCTGCTACGGCTGAGCAGGCTACTAATGTTACTAATATTGCTGATGTTTCTGACAATGCTGAAAATGCTGAAGTTACAGAGGTTGCAGAGGCTTCTGAGTATTCTGAAGCTTCTGACAATAAAGACATAAATAAACTGTTCTCTGTAACTCTTGATGCTCCTGCCGCTATAGAGCCACAGATTTTCACAAACCACTATACAGGTGAGAATGAGATATTTATACAGGACACAAAGAACCAAATTTATCTTATCTCCGCACAAGGCAAAATTCTTTGGAAAACAAGTGTAAAAGGTCAGATTATTGGGGGTATAAAGACGGTTGACATGCTAAAAAACAAGAAGTTACAGATTGCATTCCTTACAAAAGACAAACTTTATATAATTGACCGTAACGGAAAAATGCTTGCAGGTTTTCCTAAAGAGATTTCAGGAGGCGTTTGCACCCCACTTTCTGTGTTTGATTATGAAAATAACAGGGATTACCGCTTTGCCTACGGAACAGCAGACAATAAGATTCACCTTATTAAAAAAGATGGCACTCCGCTTAATGAGTGGAAAAATGTTTCAACAAAGAGCAATATTAACGGAGAAATCAAGCATTTCCGCCTAAATGGTAAAGATTATATAGCCTTTGCCGATGCTGATAAGACCTATTTCCTTGACCGCAAGGCAAACCACAGACTAAAATGCGGAGCATCGTTAGTTAAATCAAACGGAAACGGAATTTTTGAAGACATTTCAGAACTTAAGTTTGTAATGTCCTTGTCTAACGGCAAAATCTGTTTTGTAAACACCACTGACAAGTCAATATCCACACAGTTAAAGAACTATGGTTCAAATCATTGCTTTATGTGTACGGGCAAGCACTACCTGTTTGGCTCCGCATTAGGATTTGACGTTTATGACCGAGACCTCAAACTTATTTTTTCTGACCCCAATGTCAAGGTGTCAAAAATTGATGCCGTAGATAATGTTTGGGGTACTTATAATTCAGTAGAAAAAAACATTGTAGTATATCAACTTGGGAAAGACGGCTCAGTTAGCAAATCTACAGTAGGCTCTGCCGCTTCAAACCTGTTCACCATATCCACACTCAAACCTGTTAACGGTACTTCAGCAATAATCTGCTCAGGCTCCACCCTTGAAGTCTATAGGTTGAATTAGTACCATCGTACAATTTTATTCAAAAAAATCCGCTAATGGTGCTTAGTTAAAATTTGGTAATTTGAAATATTGTGTGTACATTTGTCTTTTGTTACTGAGATGATTCCGTTAAACATAGAGGCTAGGTATCCTGAATATAAGGATTCATTGTCTAAAGAGATGTCAATGGAGCGTTGCCAACAAATAATAGATAAAACTGATTCATTGATTAAATGGATAAGAGACAAGCATTAATATTGGCTAAGAAATATAAATCTACAGTGTCAGCTATGTTTGATACTGCGGATGTGTATTTGTTTGGCTCCTATAGCAAAGGAACTGCTACAAAAGATAGTGACATTGATGTTGCCATAGTAATTCCTGACTTTAAGGAGAACAGATATGCTGTGTTGCCTAAATTATGGAGGGCTACAACATCTGTAAGCACACTAATTGAACCTGTGCTTTTGGACGAAAGCCACTGGTGTCCTTTGTACGATGAAGTTATGCGTACTGGTATAAAGTTGTAATTTCTCTAATAAAAATAACATCCTTCTCACCACCACACCCCTAATTTTGAGGCGATGGTGGTAATTTTTTGTGGTTTCCAAGTACCATCGTACAATTTTATTCAAAAAAAATCTGTGATTTTGTGTAACTTTACTCGTGGCTATGCCACTCGTGAAGTTAACTGTCACTCAGCAAAAACCAAAAACGTTCCGTTTTTCTAAAAAATCATCTTTCCCTATTGAAAATCAAACATTTTCAATATGAAAATCTGTTTTTTTAGCAAAAAATCTGCAATTTTTTGTTTTTTTGCTTTCGTTTGTGTAACTTTGTCGCGTAGTCCACGCTGATTTCTCCTTGTGGAGATGACGGGTGGGCTTTGAGGGAAGTAGGTCTGAGACCTACAAATGACATATTAAAGGCGTCTGAACGCGCTTTGTTCTTGTCCGTATAGAATCTGGTAAATTCAAAACTTTATGACAAGGCAATGCGGCATTAGATGTCCGATGGGTATGTATATACTATGTGCTATTCTATAAGAATACGCATAAATACATATTCAGCGTGGACTCGGTGTTGCTTGTTCTTCGTAAAGGGGCAATACCAGAGCCTGAAATGGTGGAACAGCAGCAATGCAGTCCCGCTTTTTTTATGCCCTTTTGTAAACAAAACAAGGATAACTGTTGCCCTATCCGCTACAAAAATGTAGACTTTTAGAAACATTTTAACACTGATTAACACTTTTTAACATTATAAAAGTTTAGGTAAAAGAAAAAACCAGAATATGAGCGAACCAATAAGATTCTACAAAGGTGAGGAAACTGGAATAGTTCATGAGAACTACAAGGAAAAGGAAACATCTCTATTCAAGGACCAATATAATAAGGCTTTGAATGAGATAGGGGCGTACCTGTCAGCCAGTTCTACCAAGGATACAAATGAGAATAACATTTTTGCTTTTATGGGCGATAGAGGAACGGGAAAAACATCTTGTATGGAATCTGTAGCTCAAATGCTGTGTGACATGAATTTAGAGAGTGAGAGCAGAGGTTTCTTAAAAAAAGACAATACAACATATCAAGAAGCAATTGAAAAAAATTCATACTTGATTTTAGACACCATTGACCCAACAATTTTTGAGCGTAATATAAATATTCTGGATGTAGTAATAGGAGTTCTATTTGAAAGGGTTCAGCAAAAAATAGAATGCTCTGACAGATGTTTTAAAAGTGTAGAAGAATACGAGCAGGCTAAACAATATTTGTTTGACGCATTTCAAAAGGTAAAAGAGTGCCTGAAATTTATAAAGAAACCCGAACTATTGATTAGCGACGATGATGACTTCTCTCAAATAGCCGATATGGCATCTGTGTCAAGATTGAAAAGCCAGATGGAAAATTTGACGGATAAATTTCTTGCTTTCTTCAAATCAGACGTGCTTGTAATCGCAATTGATGACATTGACCTACAATCTAAGCATGCTTACGATATGTTGGAACAACTTAGAAAGTACTTTATGTTCAAAAACGTTATAATCCTGATGGCATTTAAATATGAACAAATGCTAAAAGTATTGGCTCGTGAGTTCACTAAAGATTACTATATTTTAATACGAACCAATCAATTATCTATTTCTTCGATTGAAGAAATGGCCGCGAAATATCTGACAAAACTTGTCCCAATTAACCATAGGATTATATTACCTGCATCGAATGAATACTTAGGCAGAGAATTAAAATATTTTTTGAGCAGAAAAGACGAAACGGAAAAGAATTCGTGGGCAACAATTAAGAATGCTATTGTTTCGTTGATTTTTACAAAATGCAGATTTCTGTTTTATAATACAAAAGGAGAGATAAGTCCCATTGTACCAAGAAATTTACGAGAATTAAGACATTTATTTACAATGCTATATGAAATGACCGATTATTATCCAGATGAAGAGCAACCATCGTATGATTTTAGAATTAATAACAAGGCTCAGTTTTTAGGATATTTCTATAGCACATGGGTAAACAATCACATTAAATATCAAGATCATAAGATTGTGAATATCATTAAGAATCTCAATGATTCTTCTGTAATAAACAAAACGGTGTTAAAACTATTAAACGATAAGTATAAAAACACCGCCTTAAAAGGAAGATATGCTCAAAATCTATTTCCAGAGATTCTTGCAGAAGATAATTTATCGTATAATGTTTCAATTGCAGATGTATTTGTGGTTGTTGATAACATAAAAAAATTCATCACCAATATTGACGATAAAATGTTAATATTCTTTATTGAAACATACTATTCCTTTAAATTATATGAGTATTACGATGAATTAACAGATGAGCAATCACATGAAGAGTCTCAAGGGAAGAAAAATGAGCGAATTATCAACAACAGCATAAGAAAAATAAGCGTTGTAGATAATTTTAGTAATTATGCTATTTTGGTAGGTGGCCGGTTTATTAATCCAGAATATAACAATTTGCTTCCAGTAGAACAAGAAACAAAAAAGGCAAGAGATTATAGACCAATATCTTTTGATTTGCTCAAAAAGTATGCACAGGAAGTCATAAGTGCTGAAGTGATGACAGATGACATGATACAAAAAATGCGTGTAGTAGAATTTTTTGCATTGTGTACTTCAAGAGTTCTTCAAGCAGGTGATAATACTACCAATGCCGCGTATAGAATGTTAAACGATCTGTCGTATGACTTTGACTTCGATAGCCAAAATAGCACTGTTCTATTTGATTTAGGAGCGTTCTTTTTTAATATTGCCGATATAAGGTCTGCTTATAATAAAATTGATTTGCGTCTGTTTGGAATAGCATCTAATAGAATAGAATCCTTGTACACACTGTTGACCGAAGGTTGCAAAATTCAGCGTGACGGATATGAGGAAGAACACGCCTTACTGTCATGTGTATGTATTAGAAATTATGAAATTTTAACTGATTTTGTATATTACATACAATTCAATAGATTAAGAAGATCTCCATCTAAATCAAACATTGAAAACCTAAAGGCTTTTTTTAACAAAGTTGCTCTTTACAGAATATTTAATTATGATAAGCACAACAACAAGAAGGGAGAAAAAGTTCCAAATGCGATTTCGTTTAAATATGCTGCCATTATAAGTAGCGTTCTTTATTCTCTAAATGAGGATGGCGAAAAAATTTTTGAAAGTATCTTTAATATAAACGATGCTGATGAAGATACTAAGATGAGAAACTTAGCACCAGGAAGAGTAACACTCGATACATTTGACATAGAGAAACTGATGAAACTACTGCCAGATAGAGATGAATTCTCACTACATACTTTTAGACGACGTGTTCGTGATTGTTGTGATCCATTGTTTAGAAACAATAGAAATTTGGCACACGCTTGGCTTTACGCAGATGTATTCAAAAATGGAATTACAGGCAAGAAGATTAGCAGAGAAGATGCCTTGAAAGTTTTGGTTGAATTTAAAAATACTTATGAATTAAAGTAGTCAGACTCAATGGACAATCTTCGTAATGTAATAGAGTTGTTGTTTGCCGATAGAGACGTTGAGAAGTTATTAAACTCAATGAAGCCAACAAATGAATTACGGAGAGATAAGTTTATAAACATAGAAGAATTTAAAGCATTGTTTTTCAGCAAACACTCCCATTATTTTTCGGGGAATCAGCTAAATTCGCTCTTTGACATAACAAACGACTTATGGTCTTATAACAGAATTCTTGATTTTGCAGGAAGAGAAAATGATTACAATGGAAGCAAGAATGTTTTTAATATTCTTACTCATCTAACAAACGAGATGTTGGTAGTTTATGGAGATGTACCCTATTGCAAATATGATGAATATTTGAGATGGAATCAAATGACAAAATCAATAGGAGAAGACATGCTGGTTACTAATTTCTTGGCTTCTTACGATTTCAAGAATCACATTGACAGAGTTGATTTTTCTTGGCATCCATATATACTTACAACCAACAAAAACTTGGAGTACATAATGTCAAAAGGGCTTGCGGAACTACACAGCCACTTATATGGTTCGTCATTGGTCTTTACTCTTAATTGGCTGGAGATTATGAATTTTCCAATGCATAACAGCCTTAATAAGTTCAAGAAAATTAAGAATGTAAAAGACAGTTATAGAAAACTTATGTTGGCTGCGTTTCTCCGTTCAGTTATCTATAAACTAGTTAATTATGACACTGTGTTTGATAATAGAATAGATACAGTATTAGGAGCATGGCTTGAAGATGGCGACAAATTACGAAATGCAATTGTTATCCGCAGTGATGTACAAGCCTTTATTGAAAGACTAAGATACGGTAGAAGAAAATGTATAGACTATGCACTGCCCAATCCTCCAACAATAAACCAAAACGATGTCAATAGCAGGGAAAGCCTAATTGGAGAGAGGTTGCTATTGTATAAGGCATTTTCTCAAATTGTAAGAGGAAATACAACAGCCTTATTTGATATGATGTTATATATATACCTTATTATTAAAGCACAATTTAGGCATGCTATGATTCAAGTAAATGATGATATAGGATTTGAAAATTTTCAATATTACGATGAAAAGAAAGCCACATTTGTATCTCAAAAACCATTATATGATAAGGCATACGCAAACATTGCAATAAATCTAGCTGTTCAGAACACAAATGTGAAGCACATTGAATATCGCATATCACCATGGGAAACTATTAATAAAAACAAGGAGACATTCAAATGGTTAGAAGAACCGATAAAGAAACTACAAGGTGTGGAATATGGTCTTATAATGCACTTTATAAAAACAAAACAAAAACCATTTAGAAATCCTTTAATAAATGGGTTAGTCTGTAGAAACGCTGATGTAAGGAATAGAATTCGCAAGGAAGCATATAGCATAATGCACCTTATAGAGAGAGGTGAGAGAAAAATTATTGGAATAGACGCTGCCAACAGTGAATTCAATTGCCGTCCTGAGGTCTTTGCAACAATATTTCGTAAATTACGATATGTAAGACATCGTGCCTATATGAGGTATATTATAAATTTGTCCCCGTTCAGGTTAGGAATAACATACCACGTTGGTGAGGATTTCTGTGATGTGATAGATGGTCTACGTGCAATTGACGAAGCAATGATATTCCTAAACCTTACAGACGGCGATAGAATAGGACACGGAACAGCCCTAGGCATAGACACGCACAATTTTTATGAAGAGAAACATTTCTCAATCAGTATGCCAAAACAAGTTTTGCTTGATAACATGGCTTGGCTGCTTTATAAAGTTGAAAAATATGGAATAACAGATGATTCTGGATTTTTATTTGAAGCGAAATGTAAATTTAATGAGCTATTGAATGAGATTTACGGATATAATTATAATTTTCAAAATTATTTGAATGCGTGGCTGTTAAGGGGCGATGAACCCAAACTGTATATAGGTGGTCACTATTATAATAATTCAACTATGCAGTATGCATACAATGATGTAGAGACGGTAAACACAGCACGTAAAGATGAACAAGCGTGTGAATTGTACTATAGATATCATTATAACTGCACAGCAAAGAATTTAGGAGACACTCCGACAGAATGGACTGTCAAGACATTACATAAGACAGCGTTTGTTAAAGTATTGGATAAAATACAGGAAAAGATGCAGGAAGAAGTTGCACACAAGCACATAGCAATAGAGTGCAACCCCACATCAAATTTAAGAATAGGCAATATAAACAGATATGTAAAACATCCAATAGTCAAATTTTATAACGAAGGTTTAAAACTAAAAGAAGGAGAAATAAAAAGTGCTGCACAAATCTCAGTATCAATAAATACCGATGATGCAGGAATTTTTGCCACATCACTTGAAAAAGAGTTTGCACTTATGGCATTGGCACTTGAAAAAGAACCCGATGCTAACGGGAATCCAAGATATCAACAGCAGAGCGTTTACCGCTGGATAGAAAATGTAAGAGAGAACGCATTTATAAGAAAATTTGAATCTGTAAAAAATGGAAAATAAAAAGAGCATAGTTGATTCATTAGAAAAGATAGCCACTAATGTATATGAATTATTCATTGAGGCTTTTGAAGGACAATCATTTACAATAAGCGGATATAAAGAACAAAAATTATATCCAATATTGGCATTTATATTAACAAACGCCAAACTAAATTGCAAATATGCCATAGGAGTGTTTGACAACTCCTCATTGAGTCAGGAAAAAAGTAAAGATTTATTAGGATTTATAAATAAGAATTTAAATTGTTGTAGCATTCTAACAGACGGCGTAACTTATTATGTATATGATTCAACGGGAGAATTCCTTTTTGACATCGATAATTTTGATATCATAAAAACCTTTATCCTTAATAATATAAATATTGACAATTTGAAGAAGAGGTTATTAAAAGATAGAGTTCAAAAGTGTACATCAAAATACCATACACTATTGAGTTTTGAGAATTTTGAAGAGTGTGAAAACGGAATGTCGTTTAAGAACAAAACTTTGGAAAATCAATTTTGGAGAAATTTATTAAACATAAAAGGGGTTGAAGAACCAAATTTATTTTGCAAATATGCAACACTTGATACTGCCTATTATATACTCACGAACGGAACTTTCCGCGTATCAGGAATAGCGGGAATGAATGACAAATCAGAAATTGATTTCTTTGATGAGTATTGTAAGACAGACAACAGTGAAAACACCAACGATGTGTTCATATCTTGTGGTGTTGATGACTGCGATAATCTGACAATGTGGAGACTTTACGGAGACGATTCAAAAGGCGTTTGTTTAGTATTTGAAATTAATGATTTGGCTAAAGATACATTTATAATGCACAAGGTTGAATATGCAAAAAAACATATTGGGAAATATTACAATGAACACTTGGACATAATCAAGGAAATGAATGATACAGGTATTAAATTTAATGAACTTAATAAGTGGAAGCATTTCTTTAAGGCAAGCGAATATAGTATTGAGAATGAAATCAGATTACTATATGTAAATAATGTGGTATGTAATAGAAATGTGACTTGGGTAAAGACTCCAGACCACTCAATACTTAACCCTGTAATAGATTTCCATTTAAAACAAGAAGTATTCCCTTTAAGACTAAAAAAAATAGTTGTAGGAAGCAATTGTCCTGAAATAGACACCAATATTAGACAGATAAAGGAAATGCTTAAAATCAATGGATTTGACAGGGATAATGTCGAGGTTGTTCAATCAGAGATTAAAAATTACAGATAATATTTAACATTTGAATAATAGTAAAATTAATGTCAGCAACACAGCCAAAATATTGGATTCATAATATCGGTCAAGAGATGGAAGTTTCGTATCCGCTTTTGAATATGAATATTCTGTCAATTGGTTGGAGTGATTTTGGGAAAGATGATACTTTTCCAATGATAACAGATGAAACAGCAGCTTTTAGAAATCTTACTCAACCTTGTGATGGCAGAGAACTGATGGATTTGGGTAGATTTTTAAAACAGATGAAAGATGGAGATTATGTTATTGTTCCTAATTATCCAAACCAAGATTGTATTAGTGTCTTTAGAATATGTGGAGTGGCTTATTCATTGCGTAAATTAAATGTTCCTGAATTAAAAGATTTAAGAGGACGTTCAGTAATTTTTAATGATGAACACAAACTTAAATCTTCTGAAAAGGAGTTTGATTTAGGTTTCTTTAGAAATGTAATAAGGGTTGGATTTATTAATAAAGACAGTGCAAATTGCCAGTTAAAGGAAGCGATAGAAAATTGTAAAAGCGTGAATATTGAATTGGAAAAGAGAAAGAATGCTGATTTTTTTAGAAATCTTGAAATAACCCCAGAAGAAATTATCTATAGGAAGTCTCTTTTGCAGAAATATTTTAAAGATCTTGATAAACTATATAACAAAATCAAAGACTCTATGATAAGAGTGCCTTATGACAGCAAGGCGGTAAAATTGTTATTAAATGAATATGGAAGAGTGTTAGAAAGAACTGTTTTGTTGTACGAGTTGTACTGGTATGAGTACATCAATATACTATATGCTTCTGATTGTGATTTACTTCAAAATGATAGTTATATAACATCTAAAAAATTAATTAATGAGTTGATATCTAAGTTACGCAAAATTGCCGTAAATAATGAGAAGATTACAATAGGTGATTTGCGTAGTTCTATTGAAGATTCATTGAAAGAAATTGAGGGTGATAAGAAGCATACTCTTGTTTATGAAAATTCGGTAGACATAGGCAAAGTGTCAAGGGTAATAGAGTATGCAGAGCAAAAACCTAAGCAAGTTAATTATGACTGTCTAACCTTGGCTGAAAAAGAATTGATAAGTTATTATTTTCATTTCTTACAGGGATATATAATATATGATAGAAATACTTGGAATGCCTATAAAGAACTCTGTATGTTCATTGGGGTAGTAGATAATACTGAATTAGAAAAAATTAATCAAATAGAATATAAGGAATGTTTGCAAAAATTAAAAGATGAGTTGAATCTGCAGAATATTTCAATAGAGAGCTTTTGTTTGAACTTGTGGCTGCTTGGGATGATATTTAAACAAAAGGTTACATTTAATTCAATTAATGTAGTGGAAGAAGAGATACAGAAAACCATTGAAAACGAACTTAATGATAGGCAGTGTTATGATATGTGTAGCGAATTATACCAAAAAATGAATGAATTATAATATTACAAACAAAAGATGAAAACAAATTATTAACTAAAAATTTTATACTTATGAAAACAAAAAATTTATTAAACAAAAAAATTACCCAATGGTTGTTGCTGGTGGCAATGCTGGTTGGGTGTAGTGCACATGTTTATGCTGATCCAACTTGGGCGTGTGTAGAAGCAAAATCTTGGAATGGATCATCTAATACACAATACCACTGGGGGACAAGTTGCTTGCAAGGCGGAAGCAGCCTTAATGGAAAAGATTTAGGCACACTATCAGGAACTTTTGGTATTGACATGATATGTTACAATAATGACAAAAGCACTACATATAATAATGGCCAATTTGGATATCAGATAGGTAGTACAGGAAGCTGGAATACCCCAAAGCTTTCTAGAGATGGCGAGTATAGCGGTAATGCTAAATATAAATACTACTTGGATATTATCGGATTAAATCAATCTCCTGGTAATTATCAAATTAATTGTTATTTCAGAGTGCCTCATACTGATGATAACTGGTATATTAAAAATGGAAGTGACAATTTTTATTTCAAGTATACCATTCCAGGTTATTCCACCACAACAGGAACAAAAGAATGTGGAAGTGTGAATATTGGGTCTAGTAGTGATGCTTTTACAATAAGTACAACACACTATGGTTCAACAACAACTGCCACAGCAAAGATAACAGGAACAAATGCATCAGAGTTCTCAACCTCTAGCGTATCTGCCACAAGTTTCAAGGTTACATTTAAACCAACAAGTGCAGGTTCAAAAACCGCTACTGTAACTGTTACTGATGCGTATAGTAAAACATATACATTAACTGTTACCGGTACAGGTGTGCAGCCTTGCACCACCCCAGCTAAACCAACTTTGACTGCGGATGCAAATCCTGTTTGTGCTAACACTGCTCCTACATTCAAGACTACAACTGAGAGCAATGTTCAATACCAATTGTATAAGTCTGATGGCTCTATACAGAGTGCTGTAATTACTGGTGATGGTACTACAAAAAGCATAACTGCTTCAAACAACATTTCTACTGCTACAACTTATTATGTAAAGGCTACTTCTACTAAAGACGGATGTTCTTCTTACACAAATCAGAGTGAAAATTTGACAATTAACGTTACCCCTAACGCCTCAATAACAAGCGTATCTCTTGATAAATATACAGCTATTGTTGGTGAAACAGTACAAGCAAGTGCTGTTGTAGCGGCAACTGGTGGCGGTACAGGTAAGTGGAGCTCAAATAACACATCGGTTGCAACAATAAATGCCACTTCTGGTGTAATTACAACTGTAACCGCTGGTGATGCTACATTTACTTACTCAATATCAGATGGTTGTGGTAGTGATTCAAAAACAACGAGCACATTGACTGTATCTGAACCTGCTTGTACTCAGCCAACTTTAGGTGAAAAACCTAGTAGAGACGCGAATACAATAAATACAATGAGCCTTAAAGGTCGTGCATACCCTAATTTGGGTGATTGTACGGTGGAATCTTGGGGTTTGAAGGCATATACAAATTCCGCTTGTACGGGAGAACCTGTTTCTACAGTAGTGGCAACTACTTCATTATCTACAACAAAGCAGAGCCTGCAACTTACAGGGCTAACCGCCAATACTCAGTATTATGTTAAACTATATGTGGTTTTAGAGGGAGGGGCTACATTAACCTCAGAAGCCACATCATGGCAAACAAAAGTCGCTCTTGAAACAGCAACTACAACCAATATCGTTTGTGATGGTGCCACACTTAATGCGGGTAGTAAGACGGGAGGCAATTGCACCAAAACTCTTACTGCGGCACGTTTCCGTTATGCCACCACTGAAGCAGGTGTTGCATCTGGAATAGAGGCTCCAACCAGCGTTACTTCTGTGGGTTCACCGTTCAGTGCTACTCTTACTGGCTTAACACCAAACACTACATATTATTACAGAACAGAGATTACTTATACATCGGTGGGTAGTGGTGCTGAAATGCAGACAAATAGTCCTACCTATTCATTCAAAACCGCTGCTCCAAGTTGCACAAATGGCACTGTTCCTTCTTTTGCAAATGTGGTTCTTGGACAGAGTGGAACGGCACAGAACGCTACATTCACATATTGCGGATATGATAACTTTACATACGAGTTAAGCGGTGCAAATGCTGGAGATTTCCAATTGGGTAGCGGAACCGCATCTAGCGGAACCATAACACTTCTTGTAACATTTAAGCCAACATCAGCGGTTGGTGGCAAGAATGCAACTATAATTGTTAAGTCAAATGGCACGCAGGTGGCAACTATGGCTATCTCTGCTACAGCATTGTGTATCACCCCTACCGCTGCAGATTATAATGTAACTAATAATACTTATATCTATGATGGGCAATCTCATACCGCTACTATTACACCAAGGACAGATGCCACATACGGTAAATATCCTACTGGTACAGCACAGTATGGTGGCCAGGCAAATCAGAAAAATGTAGGCAATTATACAATTACCTATACAGTATCAGCTGCAAGCGGTAACTATTGTGCCACATCGTCTGCGTTGACGCTGAACAAAACATTGGATATATCTTGTCCAACCGCTACTGCATTTATTGTAACTATAGATAAGACTGAGTTCTGCGACACCGAGACAGCAACCATATCACTTAGCGGTTCTCAGACATTTTTCAATTACAGACTTACTAAGGATGGTACCGCTTCAGGTGATGCCACTACGGGTACAGGTTCTGCAATGAATTTTGCAGGTATCGGCACATCGGGCACTTGGGGTGTTCAGGCAGAGCCTAACGTAACAGGCTGTACAAGCCAAGCCGCCACTCAGATGACAGGCACACACGCTGTAACGGTTAACGCCACTCCAAGCCTGTCACTTTCAGGTTCAAGCACTGCAGGGGCTACTCCTGCCGCCGCTACATATCCTTGGGAGTATATGACTATTACTGCCACGGCTGGTGCTGGTTCAGAATTGACTTGGAACGATTTGGTTGCTCCTGCAGGTGTGAATTATGTGTACGAGACAGGTTCTGCAGACAATGTTAAGCAACTGAAATCAGAGCAAACCGCAAATCCTAATACAGATAAGTTTGTTGTAAGTGCCACAGCCACCAAATCAGGTTGCAGCACAACCAAGACATATGATGTCTATATCAACGCCGCTCCGGCAGAGGTTTGCCAGTAATGGCACATTTAACGTTGGCTATTAGTTAATTTATATATTTTTTGTTTCTAATAGTAATAATTAAGTTTTGTTTGGCAACACGCCCCAACTTCCAAGTGGGCGTGTTGTTGTTTTACATGGGTTTATTAGTATGTTTTGGAGTTTTAATAATAAATTTGTACTTTTGCAGAAATTGATTGTAAAAGTTTTGTGTTATGGAAGCTACGGTATTTAATCCTGCTCAGCAGCAGTTGCTTAACATGATGTCTTATGTTAAGTCTGATTCTACTCTTAAACAATTGAATCAGGTAATTTCAAAATATTTTGCAAATGTCGCTCAAAATGAGGTTGATAAGCTATGGAAGAGTGGAGCCTTAACAGAGGAAAAAGTAAATGGTTTTAGAACGCTTCATGAGCGTACAGCTTACAAATGAAAGATATTGTGCTTGATACAAATTGTCTTCTTATGGCTATTTCATCAAAAAATGAATACCATAAGGTGTGGATGTCTTTTGTAGAAGGAGATTATGTGTTGTGTGTCAGCAATGAAATTCTAGAAGAATATCAGGAGGTTATTGCACGCAATATTTCTCCAGAACTGTCCGATGCTATTATTATGACCATTACTACAAGTACTAATGTAAAATATTGTGATCCCCATTTTAGGTTTAATCTTATTACTATTGACCCGGATGACAATAAATTTGTTGACTGTGCTATTTTTGCTAATGCTTCTTATATTGTATCTGAAGACCACCATTTTGACATTTTGAAATCAATACCATTCCCAAAGGTTAGCGTTATTGGCATTGATGAATTTGCTGCAACACTTTAGTATTTATGGCAACACGCCCCAACTTCCAAGTGGGCGTGTTGTTGTTTTATGTTATACAGTCTATAAAATGAAAATTTATTTTGTTAATAAGTTTTAATCCACTATATTTACAGAAAATAAACAACAGTTGAAAACTGTTAGAGAACCAATAATAAATGCGGAGAAAACAGATTATATCATCAATAGCAGACACCTTGCACAAAGTAGTTCCAAGTGCTAAGGTTATTCTTTATGGCTCTCAGGCACGTGGAGATGCCAGAAAAGACTCGGATATAGACTTGTTAATACTTACTAAGGAGAACACCGTTTCCCTTGCTATGGAGGACAGCATTTATACGCCATTATATGACATAGAGCTACAAAATGGAATTTCAATACATCCTTTCATTATTCCACAAATTCAATGGCAGTCTATGGTAACACCTTTTTCAGAAAACGTTAAGCAAGACGGAATTTTGTTATGACAGATGAGGGTGGAACTTTTTACTGGTGATGAAACAGCATTTGAATTAACCATGGAAGAGTGTTCAAGGTGCCAAAATGGTACCATGAACGAAGGTAGAGGAAGTAATATAAAGTACCTTCCTTTTGCCTTCACTCAGGCAGGTGTTCAGGTACTGAAAACTCTTATGAAAAACAGTGTGGATATTGACTTTACGGATGAGCCACCACTGCCTGCTGTTTATGAAGAATCGTGGAATGAAGGCACTGTAGTGCTATATCAGCCAAATGAAAATCTAAAAATTGATGTGCGTGTTGAGAATGAAACAGTGTGGCTTACACAGGAACAAATGGCACTGCTTCTTGGTACAACACAACCAAATATTGCAATGCACATACGCAATATTTTTGATGATGGAGAACTTGAAATCGGGGCAACTTATAAGGATTTCTTATATGTTCAAACGGAAGGAGGAAAGCAGAAAAACAGGTATATTAAAATCTATAATCTTGACATGATTATCTCTGTAGGATACTCATCGGGAGGTTCATTTAAGGATGCTGGGAAAAAACTTTTCTCCTTTGAGAAAATGACATTGAGTCCCGATGTGATTCTACAGCACATTTCTATTTAGTGGGCGTGTTGTTGTTTTATTTTGCAATTTTCAGAAAAAAAACTTAATTTTGTAGAAAATTGTTCACTATGAAAAAATACTTTATCTCTTTAGTTTTATTATTTGCCACACTTAGTGCATTTGCAGGTTCATTTAGTTTTAACGGCGGTTATATGTTTTTTGACAACACCGTTACAAAATGGGATTATCCGCATATACTACTTGTAATAGGTAATGATGGTTATAGTTCTGTTTATGAGATGTTTGATGATGAGGGTAAAGGCTCATTCAAATGCTCTCTGCCATACGGATGGTCAGATGCCACATATATGGCTGTAATAGCAAGTTCAAATGTTTGGGATTCAGGCTCTTGGAGCAGCAGTAATCTTAAAAACGCAAAGGCATACTCAAAGGCGTACACCGCAGGGCTTACCTCTAAAGAGAAGCAGGGATTCCAATTCACTCCGCAAGCAGCAGGTAATGACTGCAAACTATCTCTTACGTGGTTAGGCGATGATTTCCCTAATTTCACTTTCTCTGATGAATCAAAGAACAACTGCTATGAGATAGATGAGAAAGCAGGCACTATAAAGTTCATAATGTCAACATCAAGCAAGCGCTTTAACTTAGACCCTAACTCAGTAAAAAAAGTATATGTATATGGTTCTATATCGGCTTGGAACAATGCTGATGAGTATTACCGTCTTACCCGATACAGTTTTGATGGTTGCTTCTACATTATTCTGCCACTGTCAGCCATTGAACGTCCTGGTAACAGCGGAGCACCTGAATTCCTGTTCCATATTTACAAGACAGATGGTTCTGACTATACAGAGCGTTCACACTCAAGTTGGCAAGGTCATATTGACAGCCGACTGCTGTTTGAGAACAATGGCATAAATATGTGTGTGGCATTCTCTGAAGCAGAGAAGAATGAACTTGCAGAGCGTGCCAAGATTGCCAAATATGTGGCTCCGTTATCTGATTTTAATCTTAGCAAAGAGGCTGACCAAAAGCGTATCAGTAATTTCCGTGGAGTACCTGGCACTACAAAACTATTCCGTAGTTATCACCCATATAAGCCAGACCGCACTAAATTTGAGACTGAACATGAGCGTATGGTTTGGGTTGCTAAAAACGCAGCAAATGCAGGTATAAAGTGTGATTTAGCCCTATCGGGGAATGAAGAGAAGCACGCTGGAGAAAAATACACTTGTGGCGGTAAAGAATATACAATTACCATACCTGATTATTACAAGGAAATAATAAAGAATAAAAATGTGCTTTATGTAGGTACTAAAAATGGCAAAACTCCTACTTTTGACGATGCCATTTTCCATTCAAATGAAAAGACTTACGCAGAATGGATTAAGGAACTTGTGGAGTTTGTTATTGATGATGCCCACCCTGCTCCGTTCCAGATTCACTGTAGCCTTGGTGCAGACCGTACAGGCTCTTTCTGTGCCACCATTGCGGCTCTTTGCGGTGCAAGTTGGGATGAAATAGCGGAGAATTATGAAGGCACATCTAACCTACAGATTCAGGAATTCAGGCATAGAAATGTAATAAAATATCACCTTAAGAATATGACAGGTGTTGACCCTACCACTTGTAAAGACCTACAGAAAGCGGTTGCAGACCACTTTATTAAGGGAGGTTATCTGACAGCAGAGCAGATTGAAAAACTAAGGGTTAAGCTGAATGACATTACAGAGGATGAGACAATTCCCTCAGACAGCAATAATGGCAATACGCAAGGTGTAACCTGCATTAAGGTTATTGAGGGCAACAGTGCTGACATAACCATATATAAAACCGCCCCTGATTACCCTACCCAAGCCTACACCCTTTCAGGCAAGCAAAAATAAAAATTGTTGATAAGTTGATTGCCTATTTTTTTGATATGCGTTCCGTTTGCAGTAATTTTGCGAATTGCAAATAATTTGGCTATGATATCATTTTTTAAGACTTCCACGGGCTCATACTACGCTGTGGAGACAGAGAATGCGTTAAACGCACAGGATTCAGAAAAACTTGTCTGGTTATTTGACGGGGCTACACCTATTGGCACCAATGCCATTGACGGTGAGTTTACAGGACCTCGCCGTGAAATGATAACCCCTTGGAGTACAAATGCCGTAGAAATTACCCAAAATATGGGACTAAGTGGCATCAAGCGTATTGAGGAGTACATTCCAAGCAGTCAAATCAAGGAATTTGACCCGATGCTGCAACGCAAATACACAAAACTTGACAGCACACTTTTCAAGGTTGACAAAACTCCTGACCCAATAGTTTATATTAAGGATATTGTTGAGTACAACAAGCAGGAGGGTCTTGCCCTTAGTGAGCAGGAGATTGCCTATCTTAATGAGGTTTCAGAGAAACTTGGCAGACCGCTTACAGACAGTGAGGTGTTTGGGTTCTCACAGGTTAATTCAGAGCACTGCCGTCATAAGATTTTCAACGGACAATATATAATTGACGGCAAGGAGAAGGAACTGTCTCTGTTCAAACTTATTAAAAAGACATCACAGGAAAACCCAAATACACTTGTATCAGCGTATAAAGATAATGTGGCATTCAACGCAGGACCAAAAATCCAACAGTTCGCCCCTAAAAGCGGTGACAAACCAGACTTTTTTGAGGTTAAGGAGATTGATTCCGTTATTTCCCTTAAGGCTGAAACACACAACTTCCCTACTACTGTTGAGCCGTTCAACGGTGCCGCAACAGGTACAGGTGGTGAAATCCGTGACCGTTTGGGCGGTGGCAAGGCATCTCTGCCAATTGCAGGTACTGCGGTTTATATGACCTCTTATCCACGTAATGAGCAACGCAGTTGGGAGGAGAGTATAAAGGAGCGTAACTGGCTATACCAAACACCTGAGCAAATTCTTATTAAGGCATCTAATGGTGCATCTGACTTCGGTAACAAGTTTGGGCAGCCTCTTATCTGCGGTTCCCTACTTACTTACGAGCATCAGGAGAATAACAAGATTTACGGCTTTGACAAGGTTATTATGCTTGCAGGTGGCGTTGGATTCTCTTCAAAACGCGATGCTCTGAAAGGTGAGCCTGTTCCTGGAGAAAAGGTTGTGGTTATGGGTGGTGACAACTATCGCATTGGTATGGGCGGCGGTGCTGTATCGTCAGTTGATACAGGTCAATATGCAGGTGCTATTGAACTTAACGCCGTTCAGCGTGCAAACCCTGAGATGCAGAAGCGTGTATCTAATGTAATCCGTACTCTTGCAGAGAGTAACAGCAACCCTATAGTTTCAATTCATGACCACGGTGCAGGCGGACATCTGAACTGTCTGTCTGAACTTGTTGAAAGCACCGGTGGTAAGATAGATATGAGCAAACTGCCTATAGGTGACACTACCCTTTCTGATAAGGAAATCATTGGTAATGAGAGCCAGGAGCGTATGGGTATGCTTATTGATGAAAAGAATCTTGAACTTGTAAAGCGTATTGCAGACCGTGAGCGTGCCCCAATGTATGTTGTTGGTGAGACCACAGGCGATATGGACTTTGTGTTTGAGAAGCAGGACGGCGTAAAGCCAATAAACCTGAAACTTGAAATGATGATTGGAAACCCTCCTCGCACCGTTATCAAGGATAATACTGTAGATGAGAAATTTGCAGAGCCTAAGGTTTCAGAATCAAAGATTGATGAATACCTTAAAAATGTGCTGACAACTGAAAGTGTTGCCTGCAAGGATTGGCTTACAAATAAGGTTGACCGCTCCGTAACGGGTAAAATCGCCCGTCAGCAGTGTCAGGGAGAAATCCAATTACCGCTTAGTGACTGCGGCGTTGTTGCCCTTGACTACACAGGTACAAGCGGTATTGCAACATCTATAGGTCACGCCCCTATTGCCGGACTTGCAGCACCTGAAAACGGTTCTGTACTATCTATTGCAGAGGCACTTACAAATATTGTTTGGGCTCCGCTTAAGAACGGGCTAAGCAGTGTCTCACTATCTGCCAACTGGATGTGGCCTTGCAAGAATCCTGGTGAAGATGCAAGACTTTACAAGGCTGTTGAGGCTTGTTCTGATTTTGCCTGTGCGTTAGGTGTAAACATTCCTACAGGTAAGGACAGTCTGTCAATGACACAAAAATACGGCAAAGATAAGGTTTATGCACCTGGTACGGTAATTATATCGGCAGGTGCAGAGGTTAGCGATGTTAAGAAGACTGTATCTCCTGTTCTTGTAAAAGACAAGAAGACAGATATTTACTACATAGACTTTTCATTTGACTCACTTAAACTTGGTGGCTCTGTATTATATCAGACACTTCAGGCAGTAGGCTCAAAAGTTCCTACAGTTAAGAATGCGGAATATTTTGCAGACGCGTTCAACACTATTCAAGACCTTATAGATAAAGGACTTATACTTGCAGGTCATGACATATCGGCTGGCGGTATTGTTACAACGCTTCTTGAAATGACATTTGCCAACAAGGAAGGTGGTCTTAAGGTAAATTTCTCCGGTCTTGCAGAAAAGGATTTGGTTAAGATTCTGTTTGCTGAAAATCCTGGTGTATGTATTCAGGTTAAGGATAGCAATAAGGTTGAAAAGATATTGAAGAATGCAGGCATAGGTTTTGCAAAAATAGGTTATCCAACTGACGTACGCACACTTGAAATTACAAAGGATGACAAACATTTAAGCATTGACATTGACAAGATGCGTGATGTATGGTATCACACATCATATTTGCTTGACCGCCGTCAAAGCGGAGAGAAGTGTGCATTGGAGCGTTTTGAGAACTATAAGAAACAACCTCTTGACCTTCATATACGCAACAGTTTCTCTGGCAAATTGTCTCAGTTCGGGCTTAGCCGTGTACACGGAGAGTCCAAGGCAAAGGCAGCCATTATTCGTGAAAAAGGTACAAACGGCGAGCGTGAAATGGCATATTCACTCTACCTTGCCGGCTTTGATGTTAAAGATGTTCATATGACAGACTTGGCATCTGGCAGAGAGACTCTTGAAAATGTTAATATGATTGTATTCTGCGGTGGTTTCTCTAACTCCGATGTATTAGGCAGTGCCAAGGGCTGGGCTGGCGGATTCCGCTATAATGAGAAGGCTAAAAAGGCTTTGGAGAATTTCTACAAACGCCCTGATACTCTGAGTCTTGGTATATGCAACGGCTGTCAGCTTATGGTTGAACTTAACCTTGTAAACCCGGAGCATAGCAAACGCACAAAGATGCTTCATAATAACTCTCATAAGTTTGAATCTGAGTTTATCGGGGTACAGATACCTGAAAACAATTCAGTTATGTTCTCTTCTCTAAAGGGAAGCAGACTTGGAATATGGGTGGCTCACGGAGAGGGCAAATTCTCTCTGCCTATGGGTGAGGACAAATATAACATTGTGGCTAAATATTGCTACAGCGGCTACCCTGCAAACCCTAACGGTTCTGACTTTGATGTGGCAGGTATCTGCTCTGCTGATGGTCGTCATCTTGCTATGATGCCACACCTTGAGCGTGCCATTTTCCCATGGCAATGGGGCTGCTATCCTGAGGGCAGAAATGATGAAATCACTCCGTGGGTTGAGGCGTTTGTCAATGCACGCCGCTGGATAGAAAATGCACTCTGAAGAAGAAATATTGCTGTTGTTGTGTCGTCAGAATCTTTCTGACGAGCAACAATTACAGGTAAAGGACTTGGCTTCAAAGGTTAATTGGGCTTTTGTATGCAAGTTGGCATCGGTGCATAAAATAGAGAACTACATTTATAACAATCTGAGAAACAACGGTTTACTTAGCATTCTTCCTAACAACATAGAAAAGAGGCTGAAAAGTGTCTACTATCAGGTGTCTATTAGAAACACGCAATTCAAAAGCCTTATTGAAAACATTTCAAATCTCTGCTACAGCACAAAAATAATTTTGGTGAAAGGCTCTTCCCTTATCTATGATTTTTATCAGGATTTGGGTGCCCGTCACTTGGCTGACATTGACATTTTAGTTCAAAAACAGGACAGAGACACTGTATGGAATGCACTGACATCAAGTAATTGGCATTCAGATAATTGGCCTGGGCTTAAGTCAAAGGCACACAACATAATAAATGATGAGTGTTATAAGACTATGCACTATCTGTATTATGGAGAAGCGGAGAACTCACAGTTTGTTGATATTCACTGGAAATTTTATGTGGGTGAAGGTGCGGACAATGTGGCATCGTATGCTTTTGAAACGGCAAAGAAAATACAGAACAATTTATATGTACACACTAATGAGATGCAGGTAATTCATTTATGCACAAACAATTACCTTGATTACAAACAAGGTGGTGTCATGTATCTCAGAAATTTGAGTGACATAAATGAATTTATTTTGTCAAGAAAAATAAATTGGAACAGGATTGAACAAATCTGTAAGTTTGGAGGCTCTGACAGCATTATGAGAGAGGCTGTTGTATATTCTCTTAATGTTATTGAATCTTTGTTTGAAACCGCTATTCCCGTTCAGTTCAAGCAACAGATTTTTGAAGGGATTGACATTACTCCAACATCACTGCTACAACTTCCTGTAACAATTTTGAAAAAATCAGCACTTCAATCAATAAAAGAAAAAGCCAACGTTTTAGGTAAGCCTTCATTAATTTTACTTTTCCTACTAAAAGAGGTGATTCCTGACCACAAATGGCTTAAAGGAATGTACCACGATTCCCATGCACCGTTACTCTCCTATTGGTCTTATATGGTGCGGAGACACTTATTACACAAGAACATAAGATACAACGGATAATTAACAAGTGAACAGTGGACAGTTGACAGTGATTCCCCTCGTCATGTTGAGCGTAGCGAAACATCTTTTAAATTTTCAATTTTCAATTATATTTTGTATATTTGCAGTTTGTATATAAAAAACGCATTTATCACTTTAAAATTTATATAAAAATGGCAAAAGAAAAGAAATTCTTGACCTGTGATGGTAATCAGGCAGCGGCACACGTATCGTACATGTTCTCTGAGGTAGCCGCTATCTACCCTATCACACCGTCATCCACAATGGCTGAGTACGTTGATGACTGGGCGGCAGCCGGAAGAAAAAACATCTTTGGAGAGACAGTCTTAGTTCAGGAAATGCAATCAGAGGCAGGTGCCGCAGGTGCTGTTCATGGTTCACTTCAAGCAGGTGCACTTACTACAACCTATACAGCATCACAAGGTCTGCTCCTTATGATTCCTAATATGTATAAGATTGCAGGTGAACTTCTGCCTTGCGTATTCCACGTATCTGCACGTACACTTGCATCTCATGCACTTTGTATTTTTGGCGACCATCAGGATGTGATGGCTTGCCGTCAGACAGGTTTTGCTATGCTTTGTGAAGGTTCTGTACAAGAGGTTATGGACCTTGCTGGTGTTGCCCACCTATCTACAATCAAGTCTCGTGTTCCTTTTGTAAACTTCTTTGACGGATTCCGTACATCTCATGAGATTCAGAAGATTGAGGCTCTTGATAATGATGATTTGGCTCCGCTTATTGACAGGAAGGCTTTGGCAGAGTTCCGTGCAAGGGCTTTGAATCCACAAAACCCTGTTATGCGTGGTATGGCTGAAAACCCTGACCATTTCTTCCAGCACAGAGAGGCTTCAAACCCTTACTACAATGCTGTTCCTGAAATAGTTGAAAACTACATGAAGGAGATTTCAAAAATCACAGGTCGTGAGTATGGGCTGTTCAATTATTATGGTGCACCTGATGCTGACCGTGTAATAATTGCAATGGGTTCTGTAACAGAGGCTATTCGTGAAACTATTGACTACTTAATGGCTAAGGGAGAGAAAGTAGGACTTGTTGCAGTTCATCTGTATCGTCCGTTCTCTGCAAAACACTTCCTTGCAGCACTTCCAAAATCTGCAAAGCGTATTGCCGTGCTTGACCGTACAAAAGAGCCTGGAGCAAACGGAGAGCCTATGTATCTTGATGTTAAGGATGTTCTTTACGGAATGGAGAACGCTCCGCTTGTAGTTGGCGGACGTTACGGTCTTGGTTCTAAAGACACTACTCCTGCTCAAATTCTTGCAGTTTATGAGAACCTTGCAATGAAAGAGCCTAAAAACAATTTCTGCATAGGTGTGGTTGATGATGTTACATTTACATCGCTGCCTAAGAAAGAAGAGATTGCTCTTGGCGGTGCAGGTATGTTTGAGGCTAAGTTCTATGGTCTTGGTGCTGACGGTACCGTTGGTGCTAACAAGAACTCAGTTAAGATTATAGGTGATAACACAAACAAGCATTGTCAGGCTTACTTCTCTTACGATTCCAAGAAATCAGGAGGTTTCACCTGCTCTCACTTGCGTTTTGGTGACACCCCAATCCGCAGCACATATTTGGTTAACACACCTAACTTTGTGGCTTGCCACGTTCAGGCTTACCTGAAGATGTATGATGTTACACGTGGTCTGCAAAAGAACGGTACATTCCTTCTTAACACAGTTTGGGACGGCGATACACTTGCCGCCAACCTGCCTAATAAGGTTAAACGCTATTTTGCTCAAAACAACATCACTGTTTATTATATCAATGCAACTCAGATTGCACAGGAGATTGGTCTTGGCAACCGTACCAACACTATTCTTCAATCTGCATTCTTCCGTATCACAGGCGTTATTCCTGTAGAACTTGCTGTAGAGCAGATGAAGAAATTTATTGTTAAGTCTTACGGTAAGAAAGGACAAGATGTTGTGGATAAGAACAATGCCGCAGTTGACCGTGGCGGTGAGTACAAGCAACTTACCATTGACCCTGCTTGGGCTAACCTACCAGATGACGCTGCAGTTAAGAACAACGATTCTGAATTTGTAAACAATATAGTTCGTCCTATAAACGCACAAGACGGAGACCTTCTGCCTGTATCTGCATTCAAGGGAATTGAAGACGGTACTTGGTATCCTGGCACAGCCGCTTGTGAAAAACGTGGTGTAGCGGCATTTGTTCCTGTTTGGAATGCAGAGAACTGTATCCAATGTAACAAGTGTGCGTTTGTATGTCCTCACGCTTGTATCCGTCCGTTTGTATTGGATGACAATGAGGCTGCAGGTCTTAATGCCACAATGATAGAGATGAAGGCACCTCTTGCTATGAAGGGAATGAAGTTCCGTATGCAGGTAGGCGTTATGGACTGCCTTGGTTGCGGCAACTGTGTTGATGTTTGTCCTGGTAATCCAAAACTTGGAGGTCCTGCACTTAAGATGGTTCCTCTTGAAGGACAACTTGCAGAGGCTGCCAATTGGGATTACTGCGTAGCCAATGTCAAGTCAAAACAAGATTTGGTTGACATTGCCGCCAATCCAAAGAACTCTCAGTTTGCTACTCCACTCTTTGAGTTCTCAGGTGCTTGTTCAGGTTGCGGTGAAACTCCATACGTCAAACTTATATCTCAACTGTTTGGTGACCGTGAAATTATTTCAAACGCTACCGGATGTTCTTCAATCTATTCAGGTTCTGTTCCTTCAACTCCTTACACAAAGAATGAGAAGGGTCAAGGTCCTGCTTGGGCTAACTCACTATTTGAAGACTTCTGTGAGTATGGCTTAGGTATGCAACTTGCAAATGAAAAGATGCAGGCTCGTCTTGTAAACATTATGACAGAGGCTCAAAACTGCGATAAATGTACAGATGAGATGAAGGCTCTGTATCGTGATTGGATTGAGAATCACAACGATGCAGCCAAATCTAAGGAACTTGCAGCCAAAATCATTCCTCTATGTGAGAAATGCGGTTGTGACTACAGCAAACAAATACTTGCACTTAGCGGTTACCTTGTAAAACGCAGCCAATGGATAATTGGTGGTGACGGTGCCTCTTACGATATAGGTTACGGCGGTCTTGACCACGTAATTGCATCGGGTAAGAATGTAAATATTCTTGTACTTGATACAGAGGTTTACTCTAACACAGGTGGTCAGGCTTCTAAGGCAACACCTCTTGGTGCTATTGCCAAGTTTGCCGCTGCAGGTAAGCGTGTACGTAAGAAAGACCTTGGTATGATTGCCACCACTTACGGTTATGTATATGTGGCACAAGTTGCTATGGGTGCTGATAACGCTCAGTGCTTAAAGGCAATACGTGAGGCAGAGGCATACGATGGACCTTCTATAATAATTGCTTACGCTCCTTGTATCAACCATGGTCTTAAGAAGGGTATGGGCAAGGCACAGGCTGAAGAGGCTGAAGCAGTTGCATGCGGATACTGGCACTTGTGGAGATTTAACCCTGCACTTGAGGCAGAGGGCAAGAATCCGTTCACGCTTGACAGCAAAGAGCCTAATTGGGAAGGATTCAAGGACTTCTTGAAGGGTGAGGTTCGTTACGCATCTGTAATGAAACAGTATCCTACAGAGGCTGAAGAGTTGTTCCAAGCCGCTGAAGATAACGCTAAATGGCGTTATAAGAGTTACCTGAGAATGCAAAGTCAGCAATACTGATTATGGAATGTACCGGTAATGGCATATTGCACGGCAAACGGGGTATAATATTCGGAATTATGGATAAAAACTCCTTAGCGTGGCATGTTGCATACCAGTGCAAACAAGAGGGGGCGGAGTTTGTAATAACAAACACTGAGCAGGCAATATCACTGGCTGAAACCAACAGTGCAGCCACAGAATTGGGTTGCACTGTAATAGCCTGTGATGCCACAAATGTTTCAGACATTGAGAACCTGCTTGAAAAATCACAGGAGATTTTGGGTGGTAAGATTGACTTTATTCTCCACTCTGTGGCAATGTCACAAAACTTGCGCAGGCATAGAGCCTACCCTGATTCCAATTACGAATACTACAACATAACGTTGGACGTATCGGCAGTATCGCTGCATAAAATATTGCAGACTTGTATAAAGACAGATGCTCTTGCAGAGGGGGCATCTGTTGTTACTCTATCATTCATTGCTTCTGAGAGGTTTATGGAGGGTTACGGAGAAATGAGTGATGCAAAAGCCTTACTTGAGAGCATAGTAAGAAATATGGGTGGTATATACGGGCAACTCCGTAAAGTGAGGATTAACGCCATTTCACAATCCCCCACTCAAACAAGAGCAGAGAAGTGTTTTCCTGAAACGGAATATTTCCATAAATATGCAGATAAGATGGCACCGCTTGGCAGAGCCACTGCAACAGACTGTGCCAATTTGTGTGTAATGCTATTTTCTGATTACACTAAAGGGCTTACAATGCAAACCTTATACAATGACGGAGGTTTCAGCCAGACGGTTTTATCGGGTAATTTTATGGATAGTTTCAGGAATGCGTTTGAAGATAAAAAATAATAACATTTGAGATGGATTTAAGTCTTGACTTTGTAAAGGACATTTTATTTAATTCAAAGAAATTAAACATTGACACTCATCTGCCAAAAGTGGATGATTGTTTTGCATTTTTAAGGGAGTTCTCCAAAGGCAAGATAATATACGGCATAAATACAGGTTTTGGACCTATGTCACAGTGGCGTATTGATGACAAAGAACTCAATCAGCTACAATACAATATAATCCGCAGCCACTCAACAGGTATGGGAGACCCTCTACCCGATGTGGATGTCAAGGCAGCCATGATAGCACGTTTAGGTTGCTTTATACAGGGTAAAAGTGGCATTCACAGAGATGCAGTAACACTGCTGCAATCATTTATAAACAACGATATAATACCATACGTACCAAAACATGGAAGCGTGGGTGCGAGCGGAGATTTGGTACAATTGGCACATATAGCATTGTGCCTTATAGGAGAAGGCAAAGTGCACTACAACGGTTCATGGCAAAACACTATTGACGTTATGAATTCTCTTGGACTGAACCCGAT
This sequence comes from Paludibacteraceae bacterium, assembly GCA_024405855.1. Lineage (GTDB taxonomy): Bacteria > Bacteroidota > Bacteroidia > Bacteroidales > Paludibacteraceae > Enterocola. The sequence goes on along the minus strand of JAKSNZ010000011.1, from coordinate 16,224 downwards.
GCAAATACATATACGTGAAGGTTTAAGTGTTACAAACGGCACAAGCGTTATGACCGGCATTGGTATGGTAAATCAGTTTCATGCAGAGAATCTTTTAGATAAAGCCGTAATAGCATCCGTTTGGATAAATGAAATAGCATCATCATACGATGATTGGATGTCTGAGCCACTAAACAATTATAGGAATCAATCGGGGCAAAAGAAGATTGCACAGCAAATGCGTAAAATTGCACAAGACAGCAAATGTCTGCGTAAACGAGAGCAAGAACTGTACAATGAGAGCAAACAACCCTCTTATTTTGCACACAAAGTACAAGCCTACTATAGTTTAAGATGTACGCCTCAGATATTAGGTCCTATATACGACACTCTAATGCAGTCACGCACCATTTTAGAGAACGAGCTTAATTCCGCCAGTGACAACCCTATTGTGGATTCCATAACCAAAAATGTTTATCATGGAGGTAATTTCCACGGAGACTACATATCGTTTGAACAAGACAAAGTTAAAATAGCACTTGTAAGATTGGCTATGACTGCAGAGAGGCAACTGAACTATTTATTTCATGACAAAATAAACGGAATACTGCCACCTTTCCTTAATTTAGGGAAACTTGGGCTTAACTATGCAATGCAGGCTTGTCAGTTCACAGCCACAAGCACCACTGCTGAATGCCAAACCCTTGCAATGCCAAACTATGTACACTCCATTCCAAACAATAACGACAATCAGGATATAGTGTCAATGGGCAGCAACACGGCAGAAATTTGCAGACAAGTGGTTGAAAACACATACCAGGTAATGTCTGTGCTGTTTATGGCATTGGCACAAGCCACTGATTGTCTGAAAATAAAAAGCAACCTGTCCTCCTCCACCCGTAAGACATACGATGAGATAAGAGCAATTACAGATACCATAATTGATGATAACGAGTTAAGCAGTGACCTTAATAAAATAGAACAATATTTAAAAGCACTTTCATAGCATAACATCATGACTAAAGAAGAAGTTATAGCAACGGTAAACGCCTTTTTGGTTGAGGATTTTGATTTGGATAAAAATTCAATAGCACCTGAAAGTCTGATTACCACTGATTTGGGCATCGACAGTCTGGACATAATAGATATTATTGTAAGTGTAAAGGAGAAATTCGGATTCAAGTTGGAGAAAGATGAGCTCATTAATGTAAAGACACTTGCAGATTTATATGAATTAATCCACTCTCATGTAAAATAAGGTATGTCTATGCAAAACAGAGCGTGGTCCGGCAAATCAGAAGGAACAACTTGGATGCACAGATGTCTCCTTAAGATATTCAGACTAATGCCGCCGCCCTTTGTCTATCCCATAGTCTATTGCTGGATTATAGTGTCAATAATTATTCAGAAATCAGGCAGACGAGGCATATACCATTATTGGAAAGACATACAGAAACACAATACATTTTCTTCTGTTAAAAACCTATATCTCAGTTATTTGGAGTTTGGAAAATCTGTACTTGACCGTTTTGCCGTATGGGCAGGCAGACATATAGATATAAAAATAGTAAACTCTGAGATTTTAGATAACCTGACCTGTAAGCCTGGCGGTTTTATTATCCTCAACTCCCACATTGGGAATCAGGAACTTGCAGGATACACCATAAAAATGACAAAAGAGGCATACGTGCTTACTTTTACGGGCGATGCCAAAACTATAAATGAAAACCGCAATTCCAAATTTGAAGAGATGGGATTGCACATCATACCTGTAAAGGAGGACGGCAGTCACATTTTTGAGATGCACAATGCCGTAATCGGTGGTAATATTCTATCTGTTCATGGTGACAGAATGTTTTATGGTGACAGACAACTGAAAGCCTCTCTTTTAGGCAGGGAAGCCTCTTTCCCTGAAGGTCCTTTCAGAGTGGCAGTAGCAGAGCAAGTGCCTGTTATCACGCTATTTATGATGCGTAAAAATTACAGGGAATACACTCTTTATGTTTGTCAGTTGTCTGACGGAACTTACAAGAGTTCAAACCATAAGGAGCAGGCAAAGGAGTTGCTTGACATATACACAAAAAATATTGAGCACATTTTGGATAAATATCCAAAACAATGGTTCCACTTTTACGAGTTTTGGAAACAATAATTAAAATATCGGACAACATCTATTCACCGCTTGGAAACACAACAGAAGAGAATTTCAGTGCGGTGATGTCAGGCATATCGGGGCTGAAAAAATATTATGATATGTTTGACTGCGTTGAGTCTTTTACAGCCTCAGCAATGCCTACAAGAATGACATTCACACAAATGTGCATTGAGTCCGTATCACAGGCATTGTTGGGAACTGACATTGACACAACATCTGCAAATGTAATATTTGTTTTCTCCACCACAAAAGGTGAGGATTTGCAGTTATGGGAGCCTGCCGTAGCGGTAACAAGGCACTTTGGCAATAAAAACCTGCCTGTAATTGTAAGCAACGCATGTATCTCCGGTGTAAGTGCCCAAATAATGGCAAGCAGATTATTAACGGCAGGTATCTATAAGACGGCAGTTGTCATAGGCTGTGATGTGCTTTCCAAGTTCATTGTCAGCGGATTCCAATCATTAAAGGCTCTGTCTGCTGAAAAATGCCGTCCGTTTGCCCCAGACCGTGACGGTCTTAATTTAGGAGAAGCGGCTGCATGTATGATTTTAAGTGCCGTTTCAGAGAGCAAAAATCCCAATGGCTGGATATATGAGGTTGGCTCCATGCACAACGATGCCAACCATATTTCAGGTCCAAGCCGCACTGCTGAAGGCAGTTACAGATGCCTGACTGACTGTTTGGACAAATGCAACATTGAAAATTTGGCTTTTATTTCCGTTCACGGAACAGGTACTGCATACAATGATGATATGGAAACCCTTGCACTGCACAGGGCAGGTTTGGAAAGCAAGCCTATCCTTGCCCTAAAAGTCTATTACGGACACACACTTGGAGCAACAGGAATTTTGGAGACAATAATATCAATGCAGGCAGTTGAAAAATGTATGTTACCTACAACACGTACCGGCATACACGGAAACAGTTTCATTAAAATGCTAAGCGGGTTTGGAGGGTGCAATGCCGCAGTAAGATGGAGTTTGAAAAAATGAAGGAATATATAGTTGAAATATCACCAAACGGCTGCCTGATTTGCGGAGAACCATTGGACTGTGAAAAAACAGGTGCAGACTTGCTGACTGAACTATACGGCAAACTTGTGGGTGACTATCCTAAATTTTACAAGATGGATTCCATGAGCCGTCTGGCGTTCATTGCCTCTGAACTTGTTTTAAGACAGGAGGGCAAACCAAGATTCACACCTAATGAGACAAGAAAGATAATTCTTGCAAACAATAGGGCATCGTTGCATACAGATTTGAAATACAATGCAACCATAAACAAGAAAGACTACTACCCTTCTCCATCGCTGTTTGTATACACTTTACCAAACATTGCAACAGGAGAGATTGCCATAAGGAATAAATATTACGGGGAGTCATGTTTTCTTGTGCTTGAAAATGAGGAACACTTTATTAAAGTGCTAAAAACCATTCCGCTTGAGAGCGATGCCTTGGTTGGGTGGGTGGAATATAACAATGACACTGATTATAAATGTATTATGTGGATTGAAAAACCTTAATATATTATGGAAGAACTGAAATTACAACTCAAAAAACAAATCATTAGTGCCTTGAATCTTTTGGACATGACACCTGATGATATTGACAATTCCGCTCCGCTTTTTAATGAGGGACTTGGACTTGACTCAATAGACGCTCTTGAAATTGTCATGATTTTGGATAAGAATTACGGTATCAAATTTGCTGACAAGGAGCAATCAAAACTTGCCCTTAAAAGTATTGATTCATTAGCGGAGTACGTATCGGCACACCGCACAAAATAGCATGCAGATTGCAATTACAGGCATAGGAATTGTATCAGCCTTAGGTATTGGCGTGGCAGACAACAGAAGAAACCTGTTGTCAGGCAAGTCTTTTGTAAAAGCACCTAAGATTCTGACCACAATTCATAAGGAGTGGCCTGTTGGAGAGGTTTCAATATCTAATACTGACGTATCACGCAATGTACTTTTGGGTGGCATAGCGTTAAAGGAGTGTCTTGCAGATTCAGGATTAAGCGAAGAACAAATACAGGCATTACACCTTGTAAACGGCACTACTGTAGGTGGTATGGATGTTATTGAAAAGCATTACGCAAATTGGAGCAAAGGAGATTTTTCAAATATAGCATGTATTGAACAATTGGAAGCGGATTGGACCTCAAAATCTCTTGCAAAACAGTTTTCGCTTTCAGACAGCACCACTATCTCTACAGCATGCTCTTCTGCTCTTAATGCAATAATTTATGGTGCAAGCCTTATTTGCACAGGCATTACAAAACGTGTTGTGGTTGGCGGTACAGAGGCACTTACTAAGTTTCATCTAAACGGATTTGCATCGTTAGGTATCGTGTCTGAAAAAGTGTGCCGTCCTTTTGCTCCTGACAGAGACGGAATAAATTTGGGTGAAGGTGCGGCATATCTTATTTTAGAGGAAGCAACTGAGGCTGCAACCCGCGATGCCCACATTTACGGATATTTGGCAGGCTACGCAAACAGTTGTGACGCATACCACCAAACAGCGTCATCGCCCGATGGTGACGGAGCCTATAATGCAATGCACAACGCCCTAAGCATTAGCGGATTAACCATAAATGACATAAACTATATAAACGCTCACGGCACAGCCACTCAAAACAATGATGAGTGTGAATTGAGAGCCATTGAGAGACTGTTTGGCAAGGATTATAAGGTTGCACTTGAATCAACCAAAAACCTTACGGGGCATACCACATCGGCAAGCGGAAGCATAGAGGCAATATTCACGCTATGGCGTATGGAGGAAAGAGGTTACAATTATGCACTATGCAATGCCTTTGGTTTTGGGGGCAATGACTCATCCATAGTACTTGCCAAACAACCTGTCTCACTTTGTGGTACAAGTTCTATTGAAAACCTATACGTTTCACAAGAGTATGAATTTGATGACTCTTTGAGCGTCAATGACTTAATATCACCAATGCAGGCTCGCAGAATGACACCGTCACTATGCAAACTTATTGCCGCATCGCATAAGGCACTAAAGCAGGAAGGACTGACAAAACCTGATGCAATAGTTTTATGCACTGAATGGGGTTGCATTGTACAAACCGTGTCATTGCTTGAACAATTGGCTGAACACGGTGAAAAGGATTTCTCCCCCACTCAGTTTATGAACTCAACACACAATGCAGCGGCATGCACACTTGCCCGCGTGTTTAACTGCAAAGGATTAAACACAACACTTGTTGACAGTAATGACCCTATAGCAAAAGCGGAGATGCAGGCTAAACTTCTGATAAGAAGCGGAGTAATTAAGAATGCACTTGTATGTGCATTTAATGAGACAGATGACAAATGGCAATCACTGTTAAATAAGGCAGGAATAAAATCAACACAACTAATAAAATCTAAAATCATTAAGGCTAAATAACATGAAAAAAATTTTGTTAATACTTATTCTAACCGCTACGGCTCTTGTTGTCAATGCACAAGTAAAAATTGCACACGCATCAAGGATTGAAGCCGACTTTCAGCAAACAAGGACATCACAGGCATTGACGGAGCCTGAATACTCCACAGGAAAGTTTCTTTACTCTTATCCTGACAGCGTAAAATGGGAATATGACTCTGCCGATGCCATTAAAATTCCTAAAGTCCTTGTTCACATAATAAGCAAGATGAATGAAGATGAAAGTGAAAACCCTGCAATTAAAAAGGATTTTGAACTAAGTTGGGAAGGCAACACACTGACAATTGTACCAAAAAAGAAAATTCTTGCCAACCTTTTGAATTCAATGTCCATAACCTTTAACAAAGATGGAGTTGCAGACAGAGTTTTTGTTGATGAAAAATCAGGCAACACCACTGACATTAAGTTCATTAACATGTCATTTACAAAACGATGAGAAGAGTTGTAATTACCGGAATGGGAATTTATTCCTGTATTGGCACCAATCTTGAAAGTGTCAGAGACTCACTGTACAATGGGGTTTCAGGAATAGGCATTGACCCGTCAAGAAAGGAATTGGGATTCCGTAGCCTGCTTACAGGCATGGTTCCGATTCCTGATATCAAGTCAGAACTTAACCGCCATCAAAGGGCACTTATGCCAGAGGAGGCACTATTTGCCTATTGTGCAACCAAAGAAGCCCTATCTAACGCCAAACTGACAGAAGAAGATATGGCAAAAGAAGATGTAGGACTTATTTACGGCAATGATACAACAGCACAAGCGGTTATTGAAGGTGTTGACAGAATGAGACTTGTCAACGATACCACCCTATGCGGTTTAGGCACCACTTTCAAGTCTATGAACTCCACCGTTACAATGAACCTTGGCTGCATATTCCACTTAAAAGGAATAAACATGACTATATCATCTGCCTGTTCATCAGGGAGCCATTCAATAGGTTTAGGCACTACGCTGATACGTAACGGCATGCAAGACATTATAGTGGTAGGAGGGGCACAGGAGACAAACTCATACGCCGTTGCCGCTTTTGACGGCACTTACGCATTCTCTGTACGTATGAACGAGCCAACAAAAGCATCGCGTCCGTTTGACAAGAACAGAGACGGACTTGTACCTTCAGGGGGTGCAGCCACCATAGTATTGGAGGAATATGAGCATGCGGTAAATCGTGGTGCAAACATATTAGGTGAAGTTATAGGTTGGGGATTTTCCGCAAACGGAGACCATATATCGGCTCCTAATGTTGAAGGTCCTGAAAAATCAATCAGAAACTGCTTAAGCAATGCCGGAATCAACATTAAAGAGATAGGATACATAAACGCTCACGCCACATCCACTCCACTTGGAGACTCCTGTGAAGCAAAGGCTCTACATAATATTTTTGGAGACATTAAAGTTCCGATTACTTCAACCAAATCAATGACAGGTCATGAAATGTGGATGTCAGGCACATCTGATGTAATCTACTCAATGCTTATGATGCAGAATGGTTTTATTGCACCAAATCTAAACTTTGAGGAGCCTGATGAGGACAGTGCAAATCTATACATACCAAACCAAAGGCTTGACAAACACTTTGATACATTTCTTGCAAACTCCTTTGGGTTTGGAGGTACTAATTCCACGTTAATTATTAAAAAAGAGGGGTAAGAACAGATATCAGGTATTCCAAACGAATGAAATACGATATAAACCAAATAGAAAAACTAATTCCACAGCGTTCTCCTATTGTAATGCTCTCTGTGGTGACCGACTATGAAGATGGAAGTGTGGAGACCGAACTTGACATTACAAACGATAATATTTTTGCCGATAACGGAAAATTTTTGGAAGCAGGACTTATAGAGCACGCCGCACAGTCAGCAGCGGCACTTATAGGAGTGGAGAACCTGAAAAACGGAAGTAATCCTAAAGTGGGATTTATAGGAGCAGTGCAAAATTTCAAATTCTATAGACTGCCTACCATAGGAGAAACCATAAAGACCAAAGTGTGCATTACAACCACCTTTGATAACATAAGTCTGGTACAAACAGAGACTACGGCAAACGGAGAGAAAATATCAGAAGGAACACTTAAAACAGTAATTGCAGAATAAATGAAAAACTACTATCATATTGTAAATCAGAGCGTAAGCAGCAATCAAACATACATGTTTGAAATAGCCCTACACCCTGATTGCACCATATATGAAGGTCATTTTCCATCCAAACCCATAGCACCAGGGGCATGCAATATTGAAATGATACGCCAATGTGCATCAAAGGCACAAAACAAGTATATACATTTTGCTTCAGTTGACACATGCAAATTTTTGATGTTAATAAACCCATTGGAGCATAAAGCACTTAACCTTGCTATTACTTTTAATAGCAACACTGTATCCGCAACACTTAGTGTAGAGGCATCGGTGGCAATAAAATTCAGAGCAACCATAAAATGAGAAGGATTGTTATAATAGGAGCGGGATTCGGAGGCTTGGCAACAGGTTATTTGTTGTCAAAACAGGGAGAGAATGTAACAATACTTGAACACCAAAAACAACCTGGAGGGTGTCTTCAATCATTCTATAGAAACGGACTGCGATTTGACACAGGACTGCACTATTTAGGCGGTCTTAATACAGGCGGACCATTGGATTATTTCTTTAAGGAATTGGGACTGACAGACTTACCTTGGGTAAAAATAAAAGATTATGAGGTTCATTGCGGAGACAAGCACTATATTATACCTTGCGGAGAATCTGCATGGCTAAAATATTTGACAAATCTGTTCCCCACTAAAAAAGATGAACTCAATGAATTTATAAAATCTCTTAAAGACATTACCTACTGCCCTATTTCAGACACCGTTAAATATTGGGAACAGAACGCATGGGATTGGTTGCAAAAAACAATAACAGACCCTAAGTTAAGGGATGTAATTTCAGGCATGTCCTTTATATTGGAACTAAAAAAAGAGAATCTGCCACTATTTGCATTTGCAGAGATTCTATATAGTTATTTCTGCTCTATACATATACTTCCTACCGGTGGGCAACCAATAATAGACCACCTGACAAACAATATAAATGCAAACGGCGGTAAAATCAGATGCAATGCAACAGTAAAACAGATTTTGGAGAAAGAGAGACAAGTCACCGGCGTGTTGCTTGACAACGGAGAGGTTATAGAGGCAGATACCGTTATTTCATCAATCAACCCTACTGCTCTTATGCAAATGATTGCAGAAAACAGTTCCATTAGGCATATCTATAGACGCAGAGTAAAAAATCTTGAATGCACATTAGGTTGTTTTACTGTAAATCTCCAATTGCGTTCTGACTACAAAATAAAAGGAGTTTCACCTATCTACATACACAAAAACGGCTCTGACTTCTGGAATATGGACACTGATAAAGTGGAACAATTATTGATTCATTTCTATAAAGGACAGAATTGTGCAGACATTATTGTTCCTATGTCATGGGATAGCGTAAAACAATGGGGCGATACGCCTGCAGGTTGCAGAGGTGAGGATTATGTCAGATTTAAGGAACAAAAACTTAATGAGTGCCTTGATTTGGTGGAGACTGCGATACCTGATTTCAGGAAAGCCATTACAGACCATTGGAGTTCAACTCCACTTACATGGCAGACTTATCTACTGTCTCCCAAAGGAACGGCATACGGTGTGCGTAAAGACAACAACTCATTGGAAACCACACTGTTATTTCCTCGCACTCCCCTATCGGGTCTATATCTTACAGGGCAATCCATGATACTGCATGGAATTATGGGAACCACAATATCCGCTTTCCAAACAGCATCGATGATTAACAATAATATAAAGTCTTGGCCAAGCGAACTATGAAAATCTGTGCAATAATTCCTACATATAACAATGCCAATACAATAAAAAAGGTGGTTTCAGGTACATTAAAACAACTTCCCGTAATTGTTGTGGCTGACGGATGCACAGACGGCACTCTTGAAAAACTGCAATCAATCAATAATTCCAACCTTACAATAATTTCATATAAGAAGAACAAAGGCAAAGGATACGCACTTAAGCAGGGATTTTTAAGGGCAAAGCAAACAGGTTATACTCACGCACTTACAATAGATGCTGACGGACAGCACAGTACAGATGACATACAAACCTTGATACATGCGGCGGAAATTCGTCCTGAAGCCATAGTCATAGGCAACAGAACCATAAAAGACGGATATGTTCCAAAAAAGAACTCTTTTGCAAACAAATTCTCAAATTTCTGGTTCAAAGTGCAAACTGGATTCCCCGTACCCGATACACAAAGCGGATTCAGAATATATCCGCTAGCAGGGCTACATGGCTTACATCTGATGACAAACAAATATGAGGCGGAACTGCTGATACTTGTATGTTCATCTTGGGCTAACACCCCTATAATATCAGTTCCCGTAAGGGCATGGTATCCGCCTAAAGACGAAAGAGTTACCCATTTCAGACCTGCACGTGACTTTACACGCATATCCATACTGAACACAATACTGTGCATATTTGCAGTTTTTTACGGTTGGCCACGCAGCCATTGGCGTTTCCTTTTATACGGACCAACATTCCTGTTTTACGCCATAATAGCGGATTTTGTATGCTACAAATACCTGTTGCACCCCACCAAAGATGCAGAATTAAAGATGAGACGCCGCATAAGTTATGGTGCCGGACTGCTGCTGAAATCATTTCCATGCTGTAAATTCACTGTACATACATTACCCGATGCCAAACCGTTAAATCCAAAGGAGCCTTGCATAATGATAGGCAACCACACCTCAATGCTTGATATTGTGGCAATGATAGCCCTAAATGAAAAGACTGTGGTAATAGGACAGAATTGGGTTGTAAACAACATATTTTTTGGCAGAATAGCACGCACAATAGGTGTAATTACAGTAGGAGAAGGTGTTGAAAATTACATTCCTACGCTTAAGCAATATATTAAAGACGGTTACTCAATTGTTATTTTTCCTGAAGCCACACGTTCACTCAACGGATGCCTTTTAAGATTTCATAGGGGTGCATTTTATGTGGCAGAGCAGACAAAAACGCCTATCAGACCAATACTGTTTGAAGGTTTTGCACAAGCCCTGCAAAAACATCCGTTCCATGTAGGTGCGGCAAAAGAGATGAAAGTTACAATACTGCCAACAATAGAGCCTGAAGACAAATCATTTGGAGAAGATTACCGTGCCAGAGCAATTAACATAAGAAGATATTATGACTCGCTTTTACGCCATACTGATTTCAATAATAGCGGTAACTGATGTTTGGGCGGAAAACGCAATAAAACTCTACCCTGACAGCAAAGGAGAGTCAGCAAAAGTTACACTTACGCCTTATCCTGCAAGCCGTTCAAACAATACAGGTATTGCCGTAATTGTGTGTCCCGGAGGCAGTTACTCATGGCTTGATATAAAAGAAGAAGGAATTGGCACAGCCCAATGGCTACAATCAAACGGCATTAACGCATTTGTCTTGCGGTACAGAGTGGCTAACGTATCGGCGTACATTCTTGGATACAGAGTTCTTGGAGTAGGAAACAAATACCCTGATATGCTGTTTGACATAGAAACCGCCCTTAAATATGTTTATGAAAACAGCAACCTTTATAACATTGACACTCAAATGATTGGCGTAATGGGATTTTCAGCGGGAGGACATTTGGCAATGTCATCATATCTGTATAATGACACGCCATACAAACCGTCATTTATTTGCCCTATATACCCTGTTGTTACAATGAGCGACAATAAAATATCTCATACACGCAGCCGCCGTGGTGCGTTAGGAGTTTGGGGGCAATTTAACAAAGAACTAAGAGATTCACTGTCAATTGAAAAACATATTGACGGCACATGTCCGCCAGTGTTTTTAGTAAATTGCAGAGATGACAAAACCGTCAAATATCAAAACAGTGTTGTACTTGACTCTGCACTGACAGCCAACAATATAAATCACAAATATATACAATACGGCACAGGAGGACACGGATTTGGTGCTTCTGACATAAAAGGAACTGAAGAGAGCCGTCAATGGAAAAATGAATTTTTATTATGGATATTGAATTTGCGTCAGTCTCTGAAATAAAGGCGTTTCAAGAGCAAAAACTAAGAGAGCAGTTGGGTTATCTGCAAAGCAACTCAAAATTTTATCAGCGTCTTTTCCAAAATAACGGAATAGACATAAACACTATTCAAACATTAGAGGACCTGCAAAAGATTCCTTTTACTGACAAATCTGACTTGCAACAGTTCAGCAATGATTTTCTGTGCTGCAAAAAGCAGGATATCATAGATTATGTAACCACATCGGGTACACTTGGAGAGCCTGTAACATTCTGCTGTTCAGAAAAAGACTTGCAAAGACTTGCTTTCAATGAAGAAAAATCATTTAAGTGTGCAGGTCTTACAAAAGACTCCGTTCTGCAACTTATGACAACTCTTGACAAGCGTTTTATGGCAGGAATGGCATACTTTATAGGTCTTAGAAAGTTAGGTGCAGGTGTTATAAGAGTAGGCAACGGAATACCTGAACTGCAATGGGATACTATTCTAAGAATAAAGCCCGATGCTGTAATGTGCGTACCCTCATTCATTCTGAAACTTATTGAATACGCTGAAAAGAACAATATTGACTATAGAAACTCATCAATACGCAAGATAATAGGAATTGGCGAAGGTCTTAGAAATCAGGATTTTACACTTAACCTATTAGGACAACGCATACATGACAAATGGCCTGAAGTTGAACTATACGCCACCTACTCCTCAACTGAAATGAGTGCAACATTTTCTGAATGCCAATATGGTTGCGGCGGACATGTTCACCCTGAACTGATAATAGTTGAAATTATTGGCGATGACGGCAAACCTGTACCTGACGGTAGTCATGGAGAAGTGGTAATAACAACACTTGGAGTTGAAGCCATGCCGCTACTGCGTTTCAAGACAGGAGACATTGCCGCAAAAATTGTTGAGCCATGCAAATGCGGACGTTCATCATACCGTCTTACACCTCTGCTTGGACGTAAGCACAACATGATAAAACTAAAAGGTACAACTCTTTATCCACCGGCAATTTATGACGTTCTTGACAACACTCCTCAAGTTGCAAACTATGTTGTTTATGTAAGAACCTCCGATGCCGGAACTGATGATGTTATTGTACGCATAGGACTTAATGACAAATATATAGGCGATATATCTGAACAGACTTTAATAAAGGAGTTGAAAAACCGCTTCAGAGCAAGACTTAGAGTTGCCCCAAACATTGAAATTCTGCCTGTAGATGTAATATCGCGTATAAATTTCCCTGCAAAAAGCCGTAAACCCATTAAATTCATAGATGAACGCAGTCATTAAAATATATGAAAAACTAAAGGGCAGAGATTCACTCTTATGGGGTGGACTGTGTCTGATATGCTCTGTTCTTATATATTTTGCGGTATCGGTGAACTATAATGAAGATATATTCAATTTTTTACCTTCCGATACTGAATATACAGAATCTATGAAAGTATATTCCTCATTATCAGAGGCTTCAAGAATAGTATTCATTATAGACGGAGATAATCCTGACTCCATTTGCAACGCAATAGATTTGATAGGGGAAGCATTGCCTGATGCCATTACAGAGGTTGATATGGACGGCTTTTTGTCAAAACTTGACTATGCCTGCAAAAATATGCCCTATTTTCTTAATGACAGTGACTATATAGTGTTGGAAGCGTGCTTTGATTCTGTATCGGGGAAGAAATTTATTAAAGAAAAACTTTTAGAGACAAAAAAGGTGTTTGCAACCCCTGGCTCTTCATTCCTAATTCCGTGGTTGTCATCTGACCCATTAAGACTAATTTCTCCAGCAGAAGTATCAAACAGACAATATTCAGGCACTGCTTCAGCATTTTCATCATACAACGGATATATGATGACCGCAGACAAAAAAACGGGTTTTGCCTTCTATGATTCTCCATACGGCAGCACCGAATCAAAAAACAACGGTGTTCTTGCTGACTCATTATCAACTATTTGCAATGACATTCAGGCTCAAATGAGTTCAGTGTCAGTAAGACTATTAGGGGCGCCTGTAATTGCCGCTGAAAACGCAAAAAGAATAAAAACTGACACACTGATTGCAATAGGGCTATCTTTTACACTGATTCTACTACTGCTACTAAGTGTATGCTCTCATAAAAAAGACATTCTGCTTATTTTACTCTCAATTTCATTTGGTTGGCTTTGCGGAATGGCTGCATTGGCTGTGTTTGACATTGAGGCTTCAGTAATTGTGCTGGGCATGGGTTCCATAATATTGGGAATATCAGCAAATTATCCGCTACACTTGCTTATTCACAAGCAATACACAATGTCTGTCAAACAAAATTTAAGTGAAGTGGTAAAGCCTCTGTTTATTGGCAACATAACCACCATAGCGGCGTTTATGGTTCTGCTTACAATAGATTCAACTGCATTACAGCAACTTGGACTGTTTGCAGTGGCTGATTTACTTGGAACCATTATATTTTGTGTAATTTGGCTACCTCATCTTATAAAAATCAACACTGAACCTGTGAAGCAAAATTACACATCCACACATGGCTCAGACAATTTATGGTATAAGATTAGCGTCTCTTTGGTTTCTGTTCTGTTAGTGGGCTCAGCCATAACATTGATATTTAATGACAAACCTTTGTTTGACACCAACATTTCACATATCAACTATATGACAGAGCGTCAGCGTGCCGATTTTGCATGGATTGAATCCATTGCAGCCTCTTCTGACAAGCCAGCATATCTTGCATCGTCTGCAAAAACAGAACTGAATGCAAGAGTTGAAAGATGGAATGAATTTTGGACAACACATAACGCTGATTCACTTATCTGTTCCATAAAAAAGGAGGCTGATGCGTGCGGAATAAGGAATAATGTGTTCCAGCCTTTTTACAACAGTGTGTCAAAAGATTTTACACCGTTGGATTTATCTTATACTCAAACACTTGCAGACCTATGGCCAGGCAAATTTGACACAGAGTCAATGAATTCATATATTGCAAATGAATTGAATGACAATTTTGAATATATAGGTGTTTTCTGTGCAGCCATAGTGCTAATTTTCTTATGTATAAGTTTCAAAAGTATTGTTTTAGGATTGATAGCCTTTATTCCTATGGTGCTTTGCTGGTTGATTATTTTTGCATCGATGTCAATATTTGACATTCAGTTCAATATAGTGAACATAATTTTGGCGACATTCATTTTTGGTCAGGGCGATGACTATTCTGTATTTATAGTTGAAGGTCTTGAATATGAACGCAGAACAGGACAAAAAATGTTGCCTCAATACAAAAAGGAGATTATAGTATCTGCATTAATTATGCTTATAGGCATTGGAGTGTTGGTTACAGCCAAACACCCTGCCATATTCTCATTAGGAATTGTAACCCTTATTGGAATGGTAAGTGTGGTGATAATGTCATTCTGCGTACCGCCTATTCTATATAGAATATATTTGCGTCAGTCTAAAAGACCTGTAGAGAAGTAACGCTCCATACGGTCTGGCAAAACCGTTACTATAGTCTTATCCTTGCCATATTTTTTTGCCATCTGCATTGCCGCCCAAATATTTGCACCTGATGATGTGCCGCACATAATACCCTGAATTCTTGCAAGATTTCGGGTGGTTTCTATTGCATCATTGTCTGTTACCGTAACAACCTCATCAATTAGGTTTGTATCAAGAATTTCAGGAATAAAACCATCGCCTATTCCCTGTATCTGATGTAGTCCAGGTTGGTCTCCAAGTAGTGCGGAAACATCTTTAGGTTCAACAGCCACAACTTTGGCATCGGGGTATATTTCCTTTATATACATACCTATACCTTGAAGTGTTCCTCCACTTCCAAGCCCCGATACAAAAATATCAATGTTTTTCTCCACCTGCTTTACAAGTTCAACTGCCGTGGTCTTATAATGAACAAGCGGATTATACTTATTTGTAAATTGTTGAGGCATAAAGCCATTCTTACCTAATTCATGCACAATACGCTCCGCTTCCTTAACACTTCCGTCAATACTCTTAACAGCAGGCGTAAGCACAAGTTTCGCTCCTAAGCATTTAATAATTTTCTTGCGCTCCTCACTCATATTCTCAGGCATCACAATAATAACCTTATATCCCCTTCTAATACCAACCAGGGCAAGCCCGATACCAGTATTACCAGATGTAGGCTCAACAATTGTCATGCCTTTTTTCAATACGCCCTCCTTTTCAGCCTCAATAATCATATTGAGTGCAGGACGGTCTTTAATACTTCCACCAGGATTCAAAAATTCTGCCTTAGCATAAATATCAAATCCTGTACTCTCCTTAAGAGATAACAAAGGAGTGTTTCCTATTAAGTCTATTATGTTATTATATACCATATTCAATTGAAATTTCGTCTTAAAGATCTCTCGCTTCGCTCGAGATGACGATATGTGGTGGCGGGCAAAAGCCGGCACTTTCGGGAAACCGCGAAGCGTAGGGGTCCGGGGATACGCCCCGGTAAATAAGGTGGCGGCTGAGCCGTCACTTTCGGGAAAGAAAAAGCCGTACTGCTTTTAGCAATACGGCTTTCC
>JAKSNZ010000010.1 GCA_024405855.1 Paludibacteraceae bacterium | reverse complement strand
GTAAACAAGATGGACCGTTCAGGTGCAGACTTCTTTGACGTAGTACGTCAGGTGCATGATGTTCTTGGTGCAAATCCTTGCCCTATTCAAATTCCTATAGGTGCTGAAGAGACATTCAAAGGTGTTGTTGACCTTGTTAAGATGAAGGCAATCCTATGGCACGATGAAACCATGGGTGCTGAATATGAGGTTGATGAGATACCTGCGGAACTTCAGGCAGAAGCTGAGGAGTGGAGAGCAAAAATGCTTGAATCCATTGCTGAGTTTGATGATGAGCTTATGGAAAAATTCTTTGATGACCCTTCAAAAATAACAGAGGAGGAAATCAAAAGAGCCATCCGTAAAGGAACACTTTCAATGAAGATTTACCCAATGATTTGCGGTTCTTCATTTAAGAATAAAGGTGTACAGACAATGCTTGATGCAGTTTGTGCATACCTTCCTTCCCCACTTGACACAGAAGAGGTTGTTGGACACGATGTCCGCGATGCTGAGGTTAAGATAACCCGCAAACCTTCAGAAGAGGAACCAACCTGTGCCCTTGCATTCAAAATAGCAACTGACCCGTATGTAGGCCGTCTATGTTTCTTCCGTGTATATTCAGGTAAGATAGACGCAGGTTCATACGTATTCAATACCCGTTCAGGAAAGAAAGAGCGTATCTCACGTATATTCCAAATGCACTCTAACAAGCAGAATCCTGTTGATTTTATTGCTGCTGGTGATATAGGTGCAGGTGTTGGCTTTAAGGATATACGTACTGGTGATACCCTTTGTGATGAGGAGCATCCAATGACTCTTGAGTCAATTGACTTTCCAGACCCAGTTATTGGTATCGCTGTGGAGCCTAAGACACAGAAAGACCTTGACAAGTTGAGCAACGGTCTTGCAAAACTTGCAGAAGAGGACCCTACATTTACAGTTAAGACTGATGAGCAGACAGGTCAAACCATAATAAGCGGTATGGGTGAGCTTCACCTTGAAATTATTATTGACCGTCTACGTCGTGAGTTCAAGGTTGAATGTAACCAAGGTCGTCCACAAGTATCATATAAGGAGGCTATCAAGAACACAGTTGACTTGCGTGAGGTTTACAAAAAGCAGTCAGGTGGCCGTGGTAAGTTTGCTGACATGATTCTTAAGGTTGGTCCTGCCGATGAGGGCTTTGAAGGTGACCTTCAGTTTATTGATGAAGTTAAGGGCGGTAACATTCCTAAGGAATTTATACCAGCCATTCAAAAGGGATTCCAAACAGCAATGCGTAACGGCGTGCTTGCAGGTTATCCTGTAGATAAAATGAAAGTTGTTGTAGTTGACGGTTCTTTCCACCCTGTTGACTCAGACCAAATCTCATTTGAAATTTGTGCCCAGATAGCATTCAAGAACGCTTGTGCTAAAGCAAAACCAGTGCTTCTTGAGCCAATTATGAAGATTGAGGTTGTAACTCCTGAGGAGAATATGGGTGATGTGATAGGTGACCTTAACAAACGTCGTGGACAGGTTGAAGGCATGGAGACAAGCCGTACAGGTGCACGTATAGTTAAGGCTAAGGTGCCACTTGCAGAGATGTTCGGTTATGTAACAGCACTCCGTACAATTACATCAGGTAGAGCAACATCATCAATGGAATTCTCTCACTATGCTGAGGTTTCAACCTCCATAGCAAAGACAGTTCTTGAGGAGGTTAAAGGACACGTAGAATTATTGTAAAACAATAGGCGGTTTAGCAAATGATTCTTAAACCGCCGTTAATTAATAAATAAAATGAACCAGAAAATCAGAATCAAACTTCAATCTTACGATTACAATTTGGTTGATAAGTCAGCTGACAAAATCGTAAAGACAGTAAAGGCAACAGGTGCTGTTGTTAGCGGACCTATTCCACTACCTACACACAAGCGTATCTTTACAGTGAACCGCTCAACATTCGTAAACAAGAAATCACGTGAGCAGTTCCAACTTTTCTCTTACAAACGTCTTATTGACATCTACAGCTCTACTGCAAACACAGTTGACGCACTTATGAAGCTGGAGTTGCCAAGCGGTGTGGGTGTTGAGATAAAGGTATAATGAATATATAGTAACAATTTAATAATACACTAAGAAATGCCAGGATTAATTGGAAAAAAAATCGGAATGACTTCCGTTTTCAGTGCTGATGGAAAAAATGTTCCATGCACTGTTATTGAAGCTGGTCCTTGTGTTGTAACCCAAGTTAAGACCATTGAAAAAGATGGTTATGAGGCAATCCAACTTGGTTTTGAAGATAAGAAGGAAAGTTCTGTCACAAAACCGGAGGCAGGTTTGTTCAAGAAAGTAGGCACAACACCAAAGTACCACTTGGTTGAGTTCAAAGGCTTTGACTCATCAGTCAAGGCGAGTGATGTTATTACCGTTGATATGTTCTCAGACACCACTTGGGTGGATGTTATAGGAAGATCTAAAGGTAAAGGTTTTCAAGGCGTTGTTAAACGTCATGGTTTTGGTGGCGTAGGTCAGATTACCCACGGTCAGCATAACCGTCAGCGTAAACCAGGTTCTATAGGCGCTTGCTCTTATCCTGCAAGAGTTTTCAAAGGACTTCGCATGGGCGGTCAGACAGGTGATGAAAGAGTTACCATCCAAAACTTAGAGATTTTAAAGATTATTCCGGAGAATAACCTTATTCTTTTGAAGGGTTCAGTTCCGGGTGCTAAAGGTTCAATTGTAATTGTAAACAAGTAATGGAACTCAGTATATTAAACATACAGGGAAAAGAGACCGGAAGAAAGGTTACATTAGATGAATCTATCTTCGGCATTGAGCCAAATGACCACGCTATTTACTTGGATGTAAAGCAGTATATGGCCAATAAACGCCAGGGAACAAGCAAATCAAAAGAGAGAAGTGAGGTTTCCGGTAGTACTCGTAAATTAGGTCGTCAGAAAGGTGGCGGCGGTGCACGTCCGGGTGATATCAATTCACCGGTCCGCGTAGGTGGTGGTCGTGTATTTGGTCCTACACCAAGAGACTATAGTTTCAAGCTTAACAAGAAACTTAAACAACTTGCACGTAAGTCTGCCTTGACATATAAGGTAAAGGACAATGCGTTGGTTGTTCTTGAGGATTTTGCATTTGATGCTCCAAAAACAAAGGAGTACATTGCAATGTTAAGTGCAATTAAGGCTGCAGACAAGAAGTCTCTTCTTGTTCTTCCAGAGTCAAATAAAAACATTTACTTGTCAGCCCGTAACATTGAGAACGCTGATGTTACCCTCTCAACAGAGCTTAACACATATAAGATTCTTGATGCAAAGTGCCTTATCATAACAGAAAAGGCTCTTGAGGGTTTGGCTGCAACTTTTAACGCATAAGGAGGAGAGAAAAATGGGAATCATTATCAAACCTATAGTAACTGAAAAGGCTACAAGCCAAACAGAGAAGTTGGGCAAATATGCATTCAAGGTAGTAAAGGATGCTGACAAGGAGCAAATCAAGGCTGCAATTGAGAAAGAGTACAAAGTTACAGTTGTAGGAATCTCTACAGCAGTTGTAAAAGGAAAGGTTAAGAGCCGCTATACCAAAGCAGGTATAATTGTGGGCAGCACATCTGACTACAAGAAAGCGGTTGTTACCCTGAAACAAGGT
Organism: Paludibacteraceae bacterium; assembly: GCA_024405855.1. Lineage (GTDB taxonomy): Bacteria > Bacteroidota > Bacteroidia > Bacteroidales > Paludibacteraceae > Enterocola. The sequence continues at coordinate 49,838 of JAKSNZ010000010.1, read as the reverse complement.
GATACAATAGATTTTTATAGCAACATTTAATAAAAAGAGATGGCTGTACGTAAACTAAACCCCTCTACACCGGGGCAGAGACACAAAGTTATTGGAACATTCGACACAATTACCGAAACTGTTCCAGAGAAGTCTCTTGTAATTGGTAAATCTCAAACCGGAGGTCGTAATAACACCGGTAAGATGACAATGCGCTACATTGGTGGCGGACACAAGAGAAAGTATAGAGTAATTGACTTCAAACGTGACAAGGATGGAATCCCTGCAACAGTAAAGACAATTGAGTATGACCCTAACCGTTCTGCTCGTATTGCACTTCTGTTCTATGCAGACGGTGAAAAACGTTATATCCTTGCCCCTAATGGTTTGGAGGTTGGACAGGTGCTTCAATCAGGTTCTGAAGCGGCACCTGAAGTAGGTAACTCGCTACCATTGCAGAATATTCCTCTTGGTACCGTAATTCACAACATTGAGTTGCGTCCGGGACAGGGAGCCGCATTGGTACGTTCTGCAGGTACATTTGCACAACTTGCATCACGTGAAGGCAAATATGCAATCATTAAATTGCCTTCAGGAGAGATGCGTATGATTCTTTGTACATGCAAGGCAACAATTGGTGTTGTAGGCAACTCAGACCACGCACTTGAGCAGTCAGGCAAGGCAGGACGCTCACGCTGGTTAGGTCGTCGCCCACACAACCGTGGTGTTGTTATGAACCCAGTAGATCACCCAATGGGTGGTGGTGAAGGACGTGCATCCGGTGGTCATCCAAGATCTCGTAAGGGCTTGTTGGCTAAAGGTTATAAGACCCGTACTCCAAAGAAAGCATCTAATAAGTACATTCTAGAGAGAAAATCAAAATAAGTAACCTGAATTAATTGTAAAGAATTATGAGTCGTTCATTAAAAAAAGGTCCGTTTATTAGCGTAAAGCTTGAGCAAAAAGTTCTTGCTATGAATGAGACAAATAAGAAATCCGTAATCAAGACATGGTCCAGGGCTTCAATGATCTCTCCGGATTTTGTAGGTCATACCATTGCCGTTCATAACGGAAATAAGTTCATTCCTGTGTATATCACAGAAAATATGGTTGGTCACAAGTTGGGCGAGTTTGCTCCTACCCGTACTTTCAGAGGCCATAGTGGAAATAGATAATAAAAACTAAGAGATATGGGTAATAGAAAGAAAACAGCAGCAGATAAGAGTAAAGAGGCTAAGAAGTCTATTTACTACGCAAAGCTCAACGATGTGCCTACTTCCCCACGTAAGATGCGTCTTATAGCAGACATGATACGTGGCGTTGAAGTGCAGAAAGCCCTTGGAATGTTGAAGTTCTCTACAAAGGAGTGCTCTTCTAAAATGGAGAAATTGCTTCTTTCAGCAATCAACAACTGGGAGCAGAAGACAAACCAAAAGGCAGAGGACGGAAACTTGATAGTAAGTGAAGTCTATGTAGATGGTGGTAGAACACTAAAAAGATTGCGTCCGGCTCCACAAGGCCGCGGTTACAGAATACGCAAGCGTTCAAACCACATTACTATTTGTGTTGACAGTAAAAACGATACTAAAAATTAAGTTGTATGGGACAGAAAGTTAATCCAGTAAGCAATCGTCTTGGAATCATCAAAGGTTGGGACTCTAATTGGATTGGAGACAAAAAGAGAAGCAAAAGCTATGGTGATACCATTCTTGAAGACTATAAACTGAGAAAATATATGGACGCCTTCTTCGTAAAGGAGAAGATCTCAGGCATCTCACGTATCGTTATTGAGCGTACATTGAAGCTTGTTACAATAACAGTTTGCACATCTAAGCCAGGCGTTATCATTGGTAAGAACGGTGAAGAGGTTGACAGACTTAAGAACGAGCTTAAGAAAATTACAGATAAGGAAGTACAAATCAACATCTTTGAAATAAAGAAACCTGAACTTGACGCAATTGTCGTTGCTAACACAATAGCACGTCAGGTAGAGGGAAAGGTTGCATATCGTAGAGCCGTTAAGACAGCCGTAGCGTCAACAATGCGTGTTGGTGCTGAAGGTATCAAGGTTCAGGTTGCCGGCCGTTTGAACGGTGCTGAAATGGCTCGTTCAGAGATGTTCAAAGAGGGTCGTACACCACTTCACACATTCCGTGCCGATATTGACTATGCTCAGGCTGAGGCTTTGACAAAGGTTGGTATCATAGGCATTAAGGTTTGGATTTGTCGTGGTGAGATTTACGGCAAAAAAGATTTGGCGCCACAATTCACTTCTGATAAGAATTCAGGCCGCATGGGTGGTCAGCAGAGAGGTGACAAGGGCGGCTTCAGGAGAAAGAAAAAATAATGTAAAATCCAGTTTATTCTAAGAATTATGTTACAACCTAAGAAAACTAAGTTCCGTAAAGTGCAGCACCGCCCTTCAAAGGGTATTGCACAACGTGGCAATCAGCTTGCATTCGGTTCTTTTGGAATAAAATCATTGCAAACAAAATGGATAACCGGACGTCAGATTGAGGCTGCCCGTGTTGCCATTACACGTTATATGCAACGTCAAGGTCAGGTTTGGGTAAGAATATTCCCTGACAAGGCTATAACAAGAAAACCGGCTGATACCCGTCAAGGTAAAGGTAAAGGTAATCCGGAAGGATTTGTTGCACCTGTTACTCCAGGTAGAATGTTGTTTGAGGTTGGAGGCGTTCCTTTTGATGTAGCAAAAGAGGCACTCCGTCTTGGCGCTCAAAAGCTTCCTATAACAACTAAGTTTGTTATAAGCAACACTTACGATTATGAAAATGAAAACGCTTAAACTGTAGAAGTAGTATGAAGAAAGCAGAAGTAAAGGAATTGTCTGACAAGGAGCTTGTCGAGAGAATCGTGGCAGAGAAAGCAAATCTGTCAAAAATGAAACTTAATCACGCTATTTCACCGCTTGATAAACCAAGCCAGATTACCGATGCAAGAAAAACAGTTGCTCGTCTTCTGACAGAAAAGCGTCAAAGAGAATTGAACAAACAAAAATAATCAGCCGTATGAGAAATCTAAGAAAAGAAAGACAAGGAGTTGTGTCCAGCGATAAGATGGACAAGACTGTTACTGTTTCCATTGAATGGAAGGAGAAACACCCTATCTATGGCAAATTCGTAAGCAAGACCAAAAAGTATCATGCTCACGATGAGAAAAATGAGTGTCATATCGGTGATACAGTAAGAATTATGGAAACCCGTCCTCTCAGCAAGAGCAAGAGATGGAGAGTAGTTGAAATCGTTGAAAAAGCTAAGTAATTATGATACAGCAAGAATCAAGATTGACAGTAGCCGATAACAGCGGAGCAAAGGAAGTTCTCTGTATCCGTGTACTTGGCGGTACTGGTAAAAGATATGCCACAGTAGGTGACATAATTGTAGTAGCGGTTAAATCCGTCATCCCTTCAAGTGATACTAAAAAGGGTTCCGTTTCAAAGGCGGTTGTCGTTCGTACAAAGAAGGAAATCAGAAGAGCCGATGGTTCTTACATCCGTTTTGACGACAACGCTTGTGTTTTACTGACAGGTGCAGGTGAAATGAGAGGCAGCCGTATTTTCGGCCCTGTGGCTCGTGAGTTGCGTGCAACTAACATGAAGATAGTTTCTTTGGCTCCTGAAGTACTTTAATTTGTAAAATTTAACAAAAAATGAGCAAGTTACACATTAAAAAGGGTGACACCGTTTATATCAATGCCGGTGATGATAAAGGTAAGACCGGCAGAGTTCTGTCAGTGGACGTAGAAAAGAAACGTGCCATTGTAGAAGGTGCCAACATGGTATCAAAGCATACCAAACCCAATGCAAAAAGTCCACAAGGTGGCATTATTAAGAAAGAGGCATCCATTCATATCTCTAACCTTAATGTTGTTGATAAGGATGGCAAACCAACACGTATCGGCCGTAAGGTTGTTGACGGCAAGTTAGTTCGTTACGCTAAAAAGTCTGGGGAGGAACTGAAATAATGAATACAGCAAGTTTAAAGAATGAGTATAGGGAGCGCATCGCTCCTGCATTGCAGAAACAGTTTGGATACAAATCCAAAATGCAGATTCCTGTATTGGAGAAGATAGTGTTGAACCAAGGTTTGGGTGACGCTGTTGCAGATAAGAAAATCATTGAGGTTGCTATGACTGAAATGACTGCAATTGCCGGACAAAAAGCCGTTACAACAGTGTCTAAGAAAGATATTTCAAACTTCAAGCTTCGTAAGAAAATGCCTATAGGCGTTTGTGTCACACTACGTAGAGACAGAATGTATGAGTTCCTTGAGAAACTTGTACGTGTTGCTCTTCCTCGTATCCGTGACTTCAAAGGTATCAACTCAAAACTTGATGGTAGAGGCAATTATACACTTGGTATTACAGAGCAAATCATTTTTCCTGAAATAAATATTGATTCTATCTTGAAAATCTCAGGAATGAATATTACCTTTGTAACTTCTGCCAAAACAGATGAGGAGGCATACGCACTTCTTAAAGAATTTGGTTTACCATTTAAAAATTAATAGATTATGGCAAAAGAATCAATGAAAGCCCGTGAGGTTAAGAGAGCCAAAATGGTAGAGAAATATGCAGCAAAAAGGGCTCAGTATAAGGCTGAAGGTAACTATGAAGCCTTGCAGAGCATTCCAAAGAACGCATCTCCTGTACGTCTTCACAACCGTTGCAAGATAACAGGACGTCCAAAAGGATATATCCGTCTTTTTGGAATTTCTCGTATTCAATTCCGTGAAATGGCATCTAAGGGACTTATTCCGGGAGTTAAGAAGGCAAGTTGGTAATAAACCACAATAAAGAGAGTTAATTAATAAATATTGTCCGGGTAGTCCGGATTAATTTAAAAATTCAAAAAAATGACAGATCCAATTGCAGATTATTTGACGCGTTTGCGTAATGCAATAAAGGCAGGCCACAAAGTGGTTGATGTGCCGGCGTCAAATCTAAAGAAAGAACTTACAAGGATATTGTTCGAGCAGGGCTTTATCCTTAACTACAAGTTCATTGAAGATGGTCCTCAAGGAACAATAAAGATTGCCTTGAAGTATGACCCGTCAAACAAAGTTAACGCAATCAAAAAACTGGAGCGTGTTTCTACCCCAGGTTTGCGTAAATACTCAGGTCATAAAGAACTTCCAAGAGTTCTTAATGGTTTGGGTATCGCTATTATCTCTACCTCTAAAGGTGTTATGACCGATAAGGAGGCCCGTGAACAGAATGTTGGCGGTGAAGTTTTATGTTATGTTTATTAATAGGGAGGAGGAAAGATTATGTCAAGAATTGGTAATTTGCCTATTAATATGCCAAAAGGCGTAACAATTACTGTAAACGGTAATGAGGTTATAGTTAAAGGACCTAAAGGTGAACTGAAACAGACTATTGACCCATCAATTAAAGTTGAGGTTAAGGATGAGCAGGTTCATGTATCACGTCCTAATGATGAAAAAGAGACTCGTGCAAAACACGGTTTGTATCGTGCTTTGATACATAATATGGTTGTAGGTGTTTCTGAGGGTTATAAACAGACTCTTGAACTTGTTGGTGTAGGTTTCCGTGCATCAAATCAAGGTCAGGTGCTTGAGTTGGCTCTTGGTTTTACTCACAACATCTTTGTAAAGCTTGCTCCTGAAATAAAGGTTGAAACCAAGAGTGAGAGAAACCAGAACCCACTTGTAATGTTGGAGTCTTGTGACAAACAACTTTTGGGTCAGGTTTGTGCCAAACTTCGTTCATTCCGTATGCCGGAGCCTTACAAGGGTAAGGGTGTTAAGTTTGTTGGCGAACAGATTCGTAGAAAGGCTGGTAAGTCAGCAGGTGCTAAATAATAAAATGATATTGCTATGATAGATAAGACAGCTAGAAGATTGAAGATTAAAGCAGGTGTCCGCAGCAAAGTCAAAGGCACCTCTTCAAGACCACGTTTATCGGTATTTAGAAGCAATACTGAGATTTATGCTCAAATTATTGACGATACCGCAAATGGTGGAATAGGTACAACACTTGTATCTGAATCATCTCAGACAATTAAGGATAAACTTACTAAAACTGAGAAATCAGCCAAAGTTGGTGAACTTATTGCCAAGAAGGCTATTGCAGCCGGTATAGAAACCGTAGTGTTTGACCGTAACGGGTTCATTTACCACGGTAGAGTAAAGGAATTGGCGGAAGCCGCTCGTAATGCAGGACTTAAATTCTAAACGCTATGGCAGATAATAAAAATACAGAGAGATTAGCTAACGATGGCGAATTGAAAGACAGATTGGTTGCCATCAATCGTGTTACTAAGGTAACAAAAGGTGGTAGAACTTTCACATTTGCCGCTATCGTTGTTGTAGGCAATGAAGATGGAGTAATTGGCTACGGCTTAGGTAAGGCTGGCGAGGTAACAACTGCCATTCAAAAAGGCGTTGACGCAGCAAAGAACAATCTTATTAAGGTTCCTGTTCTTAAGGGTACAATTCCTCATGAGCAGACCGCTAAGTTCAGAGGTTCTGAGGTGTTCCTGAAACCGGCAACAACCGGTACCGGTGTTAAGGCCGGTGGTGCTATGCGTGCCGTACTTGAGAGTGTTGGTGTAACTGACGTTCTTGCTAAGTCAAAAGGTTCATCAAACCCTCATAACCTTGTTAAGGCTACAATTCTTGCTCTTTCTCAAATGAGAGACGCATATACAGTGGCTAAGAACAGAGGAGTGTCAATAGATAAAGTGTTTACCGGTAAATAATTAACATTATGGCTAAGATTAAGGTAAAACAAGTAAAGAGCAGAATCAATGTCCCTAAGGTTCAAAAACTGACATTGGATTCACTTGGCTTGAGAAAAGTAAATTCAGTAGTGGAACTTGAGGAAACTCCACAAATTCTTGGCATGATTGCCAAAGTGACTCATTTGGTTGAGGTTGTGAAGTAACCCGGTGTTTAACATTCAAAAAAATTAAGAAAATGGATTTAAGTAGTTTGAAACCTGCAGAGGGTTCAGTAAAGATACGTAAAAGAGTTGGTCGTGGTGCCGGTTCAGGTTTGGGCGGCACTTCAACAAGAGGACACAAGGGTGCAAAGTCACGTTCAGGATACAAGAAGAAGATTGGTTTTGAAGGTGGTCAAATGCCTATGCAGCGTCGTCTTCCTAAATTCGGTTTCAAAAACTTCAACAAAGTTGAGTATAAGGCAATTAACCTTTCTACTCTTCAAAGCATTGCTGAAGCAAAGAAACTTGATAAAATTGGGTTGGCTGACCTTATAGAAGCCGGTTTTGTGTCTTCAAAGTCTCTTGTTAAGATTCTTGCAAAAGGTACTCTTACCGCTAAACTTGAGGTGTCAGCAAACGCATTCTCTGCCGCTGCTAAGGAGGCTATTGAAAAAGCCGGTGGCAGTGTAGTAATTTTATAATCTTTTCACAGATATGAAAAAATTTATAGAAACAATTAAAAACATCTTCAAGATAGAGGAACTGAAGGAGAGATTAGGCATAACATTCTTGTTTGTCATTATCTATCGTTTTGGTTCTTTCATAACTCTACCTGGAATTGACCCTGCCCAGCTTTCAGCATTGGCAACTCAAACAGAGGGTGGTCTTATGATGCTTCTTGATATGTTCTCAGGAGGAGCATTTTCCAATGCGTCTATTTTTGCGCTTGGTATTATGCCTTACATCTCCGCATCCATTGTGGTTCAACTTTTAGGTATGGCTTTCCCATACTTCAAGAAGTTGCAACAGGAGGGTGAAAGCGGACATCGTAAGATTAATCAGATAACCCGTTATCTGACGGTTCTTATTCTGCTTATACAGGGTCCTGCTTACCTTTTGAACCTCAAGATGCAACTTGGAGGTGCTGTTCCTACAGGTGCGTTTTTCATGTGGACTTCAACGTTCATTCTTGCCGCAGGCAGTATGTTTGTTCTTTGGTTAGGTGAAAGAATTACAGAGAGGGGTGTTGGAAACGGTATATCACTCATAATTATGATTGGTATTGTAGCTCGTTTGCCAAGAGCACTCTTTGGAGAGTTCACGTCAAGACTTACAGAAACCGCAGGTGGTTTGGTTATGTTCATTGCTGAAATTGTATTCCTTCTTATTGTAATTGCTCTTGCAATACTGCTTGTACAAGGTGTCCGTAGGGTCCCTGTTCAATATGCAAAGCGTGTTGTGGGAAACAAACAATATGGTGGTGTACGTCAGTTTATTCCTCTAAAGGTTAATGCGGCAAACGTAATGCCTATCATCTTTGCTCAGGCTATCATGTTCATTCCTGCATCCCTTATTGGATATTTTGCTCAGAAAGGTGAAATCAGCTCATTTGCAATGGCATTCTTGAATAATGACGGATTCTGGTACAATTTGGTATTCTTCCTGCTTATCATTTTGTTCACATATTTCTATACCGCCGTTATCATTAATCCAACTCAAATGTCTGAGGAGATGAAACGTAACAACGGTTTTATTCCTGGTATCAAACCTGGAAAGAAGACTGCTGAATATCTTGATACAATTATGTCTCGTATAACATTGCCAGGTTCAATATTCCTTGGCATAGTTGCCATACTTCCCGCTTTTGCAAGTATGTTTGGTGTAAGCCAGGCATTCTCTCAATTCTTTGGAGGTACATCTCTGCTAATTATGGTTGGTGTTATACTTGATACATTGCAACAGATTGAAACGTATCTTGTCAATCGTCACTATGACGGATTTGGCGGAAACGGTACAAGAATTAAAGGTAGAGGCGCTATCTATTAATATTTGAAAGAATGATATATCTTAAGACACCTGATGAGATAGCCACCTTGAAAAGGGCAAACCAACTGGTGGGCAAGACTCTTGCTGAAGTTGGAAAGGCTATTAAACCAGGGGTTACAACCTTGGAACTTGATAAGATTGCAGAAGACTTTATCAGGTCAAACGGAGCAACTCCAGGTTTCCTTGGTTACAGCGGATTTCCTAATACGCTATGTGTTTCAGTTAATGAAAACGTGGTTCACGGAATCCCGTCATCGTACCAACTTAAAGATGGTGACATTGTCTCTGTTGATTGCGGAACAATAGTTGACGGCTTTTATGGTGATTCTGCATTCACATTTTGTGTGGGTGAAGTTGATGATAAGGTCAAAAGACTTTTGAAGACAACCAGAGAGGCTCTTTATCTTGGTATTGAAAAGGCAGTTGAAGGTAACAGGATTGGAGACATAGGTCATGCTATTCAAAAGCATTGTGAATCCAACGGATATTCAGTTGTCAGGGATTTGGTAGGACACGGCGTAGGTAAGGATATGCATGAAGCACCTGAGGTTCCTAATTTTGGTAAAAGGGGACAAGGTATAATGCTTAAGGAGGGTATGGTTATAGCCATAGAGCCTATGATTAATATGGGAAACAAGGCTGTAGTCTTTGAAAAGGACGGTTGGACTGTAAGAACAATAGACCGTAAGCCTTCCGCTCATTTTGAGCATACAATTGCAGTTCATGCAGGTAAGGCAGAGATATTATCATCTTTTGATTTTGTAGATGAAGTAATAAAAAACAAACAATAATATGGCAAAACAAGCGGCAATAGAGCAGGACGGAACCATTCTTGAAGCATTGTCAAATGCAATGTTTCGTGTCCAACTTGAAAACGGACATGAGATAACCGCCCATATATCAGGTAAGATGCGTATGCACTACATTAAAATATTGCCAGGAGACAAAGTTCGTGTTGAAATGTCTCCATATGATTTGTCAAAAGGAAGAATCTCATTCAGATACAAATAATTAAAATTATAAGACAATGAAAGTAAGAGCTTCTGTTAAGAAACGTAATGACGATTGCAAAATCGTACGCAGAAAAGGTCGTTTATATGTTATCAACAAAAAAGACCCTAAAATGAAACAACGTCAAGGTTAATTAATTAATTTTTTATACTAATAGTTTATGGCTATAAGAATCGCTGGAGTAGATTTACCTCAAAACAAGAGAGGTGAAATAGGTTTAACCTATATCTACGGAATTGGAAGAAGCAGTGCAAACAAAATACTTGCCGCTGCCGGAGTAGACAAAGACATTAAGGTGCAGGACTGGACAGATGACCAGGCATCAAAGATTCGTGACATCATTTCCTCTACATTCAAGGTTGAGGGTGATTTGCGTTCTGAAGTTCAATTGAACATCAAGCGCCTTATGGATATAGGTTGCTATCGTGGTATCCGCCACCGTTTAGGCTTGCCTGTACGTGGTCAAAGTACAAAGAACAACGCACGTACTCGTAAGGGTAAGAAGAAAACAGTTGCTAACAAGAAGAAGGCAACCAAGTAATTAATTTGTCTAACTCAAAAATTTTAAGAATATGGCAAAAAAGACTGCCGCTGCTAAGAAAAAAACAGTGAAAATTGAAGGAACTGGACAAGTCCATGTTTATTCTTCATTCAATAACATTATTGTTACCATTGCAAACCAGGACGGAGAAGTTATCTCTTGGTCTTCAGCAGGTAAAATGGGTTTCCGTGGTTCTAAGAAAAACACTCCTTATGCTGCACAAATGGCAGCACAGGATTGTGCTAAGGTTGCATACGACCTTGGACTTAGAAAAGTTAAGGCATATGTAAAGGGACCGGGTAACGGACGTGAATCCGCAATTCGTGCCGTAGCCGCCGCTAATATTGAAGTTGCAGAGATTATTGATGTAACTCCATTGCCACACAACGGTTGCCGCCCTCCAAAGAGACGTAGAGTTTAATTTCAGTTTAACATCTAAAAATTTTATAAAATGGCTAGATATACAGGACCAAAAACAAAGATTGCCCGTAAGTTAGGCGAGGCTATATATGGTGCAGATAAAGTTCTTACTAAAAAGAATTATCCTCCAGGACAACATGGTAACAACCGTAAGCGTAAAACTTCAGAGTATGGTACTCAGTTAAAGGAGAAACAAAAGGCTAAATATACATACGGTGTTCTTGAAAGACAGTTTGCAAATCTGTTTGACAAGGCTCAACGTTCAAAAGGTATTACCGGTGTAATTCTGCTTCAACTTCTTGAATCAAGACTTGATAATGTTGTTTATCGTCTTGGTATAGCAAAGACACGTAATGCAGCACGTCAACTTGTAAGTCACAAGCACATTGTTGTAAACGGAGAGGTTGTTAACATACCTTCTTATCAAGTTAAACAAGGTGATGTTGTTGGTGTTAGAGAGAAATCAAAATCTCTTGAGAACATTGTAGATGCACTTGCAGGATTCAATCACAGCAAATATCCATGGATTGAGTTTGACGAGTCTTCAAAATCAGGTAAGTTCCTACATTTGCCTGACAGAGAGGATATACCAGAGAATATTAAGGAACAGTTGATAGTTGAACTTTACTCTAAATAATGTAGAATTATGGCTTTATTACCATTTCAAAAACCAGAACAAGTTATTATGTTGGAAGCAGATGACTTCCACGGTAAATTTGAGTTCCGTCCATTGGAACCTGGATTTGGTATCACTATTGGCAATGCTTTACGCCGTATATTGCTTTCATCATTGGAAGGATATGCCATCACATCAATTAAGATAGATGGTGTACAGCATGAGTTTGCCACCATTCCTGGAGTGATGGAGGACGTTACCAACATAATACTTAACTTGAAGAAGATTCGCCTGAAACAAATTGTTGAGGGTGTTGAGAGTGAGAAAATAAGTATTGATGTAGCAGATACTACAGAGTTTAAGGCAAGTGATCTTGGAAAGAAATTGACAAGTTTTGAGGTTCTTAATCCTGAACAGCTGATTTGTTCAATGGACAAGAGTGCTAAGTTTCATATTGAACTTACAATCAATAAGGGTAGAGGTTGGGTTCCTGCTGATGAAAACCGTGCAATGTTTGCAGGTGAGATTGGCGTAATTCCTATTGACTCAATCTACACTCCAATAGTCAATGTAAAATATACAGTAGATAATTTCCGCGTTGAGCAGAAGACTGACTTTGAAAAACTGACTATTGAAATAGATACAGATGGCTCAGTTCATCCAAAAGATGCATTGAAAGAGGCTGCCAAAATACTTATTCTTCACTTTATGTTATTCTCAGATGAGAAAATCACTATTGATTTTGAGGAGAATGACGGTTCAGAAGAGTTTGATGAGGAGTCACTTCACATGCGTCAATTGCTTAAGACAAAACTTGTTGACCTTGACTTGTCAGTAAGAGCACTTAACTGCTTGAAGGCGGCTGATGTTGAAACATTGGCAGAACTTGTGGCATATAACAGAAATGACTTGCTTAAGTTCCGTAACTTTGGTAAAAAGTCTCTTGTTGAACTTGATGGAAAGTTAGCAGAGCTTAACTTGTCATTTGGCATGGATATTTCTAAGTATAAACTTGATAAAGATTAATCAAAATGAGACATAATAAGAAATTCAATCATCTTGGCAGACAGGCTGCTCACCGTAACAGCATGCTTGCAAACATGGCAGTGTCACTTATCAAACATAAAAAGATAAACACCACACTTGCTAAGGCAAAGGAACTACGTAAGTTTGTAGAACCACTTATAACAAAGAGTAAGGAAGATACAACAAACTCAAGAAGAGTTGTATTCAGCCAACTTCAGGACAAAGAGGCTGTAACACTTCTTTTTGGTGAAATTTCAAGTCGTGTTGCTGACCGTCCAGGCGGCTATACTCGTATTCTTAAAACAGGCTTCCGTTTAGGTGATGCTGCACAAATGTGCTTCATTGAATTGGTTGACTACAATGAGAATATGCTAAATGCCAAATCAGAGAAGAAGGCATCAAAGACACGTCGTGGTGGTAAGAAATCAGCCGCTAAAGCGGAAACTGTGGAGGCAACTCCTATAGAGGAAACGCCAAAGGCAGAAGAGGCACCTAAGGCTGAAAAGGCTCCAAAAGCCGAAAAAGCCGCTGAATAACATTTGATGCAATTCATACAAATAGACCTCCGTAAAGCAAAGGCTTTTCGGAGGTCTTTGTATATATAAAAAATAGTTGTATATTTGCTAAAAATTTGTAGTGTTATGTCAAAAGTTGAATTTAACAGAGTTTTGTTGAAATTAAGCGGAGAATCCCTTATGGGCGAGCAGGGGTATGGGATAGATTCCACACGTCTGAATGATTATGCTGAGCAGATTGCACAAGTGTCAAAAATGGGAGTGCAAGTTGCCATTGTCATAGGTGGAGGGAATATTTTCCGTGGTTTGAGCGGTGCTTCAAAAGGTTTTGACCGGGTTAAGGGAGACCAAATGGGAATGCTTGCAACAGTAATTAACAGTTTGGCTTTAAGTTCTGCACTAAATGCAAAAAATATAAAGGTTAAGGTGCTTACTGCTATAAGAATGGAGCCTGTAGGTGAGTTCTATAGTAAGGAGAAAGCTATAGAATATTTGAATTCAGGTTATGTTGTCATTTGCTCTGCCGGCACGGGTAATCCTTTCTTTACCACCGATACAGGCTCATCTCTAAGGGCAATAGAACTTGAATGTGATGTTATGCTAAAGGGTACACGTGTTGATGGAATCTATACGGCAGACCCTGAAAAAGACCCTAATGCCGTTAAATTTGATGAAATAACCTATGATGAAATCTATAACCGTAACCTTAAGGTAATGGACTTGACCGCCACCACTATGTGTAAGGAGAACGGAATGAAGATTTATGTGTTCAATATGGATGTTTACGGCAATCTGATAAAGGTGCTAAATGGAGAAAAGATAGGAACTTTAGTTAAACGGTGAATTGGTAAACTGGTGAATCGGTGAATCGTAAACCTCGATTGGCCGATTAACCGATTAACCGATTAACCATAAAATCACTAATTATGATAGATAAAGAGAAAAATCTCAGTGATGCCAAGGCAAAGATGGAAAATGCTATGGCATATTTAGATGAGACTCTGGCAAGAATCAGAGCGGGTAAGGCAAACCCAAGAATACTTGACGGCATAAGAGTTGAGTATTACGGTACACCAACACCTCTTACAAATGTGGCGAATGTAACCACACCTGATGCCAAGTCCATAGTTGTTCAACCATGGGAAAAATCTATGCTAAAGGAGATAGAAAAGGCTATTTTGGCATCGGAAGTGGGTATTACACCTGAAAATAACGGTGAAATAATCAGATTAGGAATACCTCCGCTTACAGAAGAACGCCGCCGTCAGTTGTCAAAGCAGGCAAAACAAGAGGGAGAGGACGCCAAGATAGGAATTCGTAATGCCCGCCGTGATGCTATTGACGCTCTAAAAAAAGCCATCAAGGATGGAATGCCAGAGGATGTTGAAAAGGATGCAGAAGCAGAGGTTCAAAAAATCCACGATAAATTCATCAAGATGGTTGATGATGCCGTTATTGCCAAGGACAAGGAGATAATGACAGTATAAATTATTGTGAGGCACCTTGTACTAATAGTATCGCTATGTTGCATTTCTGTTTTTGCATTTGCAAGCGGTGACAGTATTAAGGTGCAACAGCCTCCTTTTGTTAAGAAGAGTTGGTTTGCTGTGCCGATTGCTTTTTATCAAGAGGAGACAAGTTTTGGTTTTGGGGCTTCAGGTGGCTACTATTTTAATAGCAGTAGCCTTAGTAAGATAAGCAGTATATCAGGAAGTATTGTATATACTATATTGAACCAAGCCAAAATCAATATAAATCCAAGAATATACTTCAACAATAAAAAGTGTTATCTGTCTGGTAACTTCAACATTAAATACTATCCTGATAGATACTATGGCATTGGAAACGTTTGGAGAGATATTGATATGCCATACACTTCTGAATCTTTTGAGTTGAAGTTATCTCCGTCATACTATGTGTTGCCTGATTTAAGTTTTGGTGTAAATCTTGCATTTCAGGGAGAGAAAATCATTGTAGAGCAGCAGTACCAACAGCAACTTGCAACATACAGACAGCAGTTTGGTTCAGCAGGTTGGGACCCTTACTTTATGTGGGGATTGGGAGCGTTTATTCAGTATGACAGCAGAGACAATCAGTTTTACCCTCAGAAATTCAGCAACTTTGTAAAGTTGTCCGCTTTGACATACAATAAGGTGTTAGGAAGCAGTTTTGATGTTACGTCAGTTACTCTTGATGTTCGTCAGTATGTTCCAACATGGGTAGGACAGGTTTTTGCGTGGCAATTACTTGCCGATGTACGCATAGGTAAGGATGTTCCCTTTAGAATGTTGCCAACTTTGGGAGGTTCTGACAATATTAGGGGCTTTAGGGAGCGCAGATTTACTGATAACTTTATGTGGGAGTTTCAGGCGGAGTACAGAATCCCGATATGGTGGCGTTTGAAAGCGGCTGTATTTTGCAGTTTTGGTGATGTAATGGACATTTACCACCCTTCATTTAATAAGTTAAAGGTTGGATACGGTTTAGGTCTCCGATGCCGTCTTAATCAGGCAAGGGTGAATCTCCGCTTTGATGTTTCGTTCAATAATTATGGAGAGTACAAGTTTAATATTACCGCAACAGAAGCATTCTAAATGTAAATGAGAAATAACTTTTAATTATTATGAGGTGTAGAATAACAAAGAGTACGGGTAGTGTTTATTCCGCTATAGATGACAGCGGAGTTGAGCATTTGGTCAGAGTTAAGGGGAAATTTCGTCTTAACGGATGCCGCCGTACCCAGCCTGTTGCCATAGGAGATATCGTAGATGTTGAAGGCGATGTCATAACAGGTGTTAATGACCGCAAGAACTATATTATCCGCCGTTCTTCAAACCTGTCAAAGGAGTCACAGGTTTTGGCTGCAAATATAGACCAAGCATTGCTTGTTGTTACTCTTACTATGCCCGAAACCGCTGTAGAGTTTATTGATAGGTTTCTTGTCTCTGCATACGCATACAGAGTGCCTGTAATTATTGCATTCAATAAGATTGATTTATACAATGATGATTGCAAGAGACTTCTTGATGCCTATATTAACCTTTATCAGTTAAATTTAGGGTATCAATGCCTTAAACTCAGTGCAACAGACGGTATCGGAGTGGAGGAGTTAGAACAGTTGGTTAAGGATAAGATAACCTTGATGTCAGGAAATTCAGGAGTTGGCAAATCAACAATAATTAAGGCGTTGAACCCTGATTTCAATACCAAAACAGGTGCCATATCTGATGCACACCTTACAGGAATGCACACTACAACATATTCTGAAATGTTTCCATATAAAAATGGCTATGTTATTGACACACCAGGAATTAAAGGATTTGGAACCGTTGATATACAGCCTAATGAGGTGAGCCACTTTTTCCCGGAAATATTTGAAGAAGGGAAAAAATGCAGATTTGCTGATTGCAAGCACACTAAAGAGCCTGGTTGCGCCGTTATTAAGGCAGTTGAAGAGCATCGCATAAGTTTGTCAAGGTACAATAGTTACCTTAGCATTATGGAAGATGCCTCTCAATGTAAATACAGATAGGGTATGAATAATAAATTAAACAGGTTTTTGATTCCGCTCCTTGTATTAATAGGGGTTGCCATTATTGTGGCTTCTTTTCTCTTTACAAGAGATGTTGTACTTAGTTTGGCAATGGAGGAACATGCCAAAATGGAACTGTGTGCAGATGCCACTGAGCAGTTGATTCAGTCAGATATGAACTGCGATGTAAGTTTTGAGCAGTCTGTAATAACCAAAAATACAACTATACCTGTACTGCTTACCGATAGTGCTTATAACGTACTGTCATACAGAAACTTAGAAGACGAATCCCTATCAAACGATGAACTTAGGGAACTTGCAATGACTTTTGCTTCAAAACACTCTCCCATTATAGTTGATTTAGGAGGCGGAGACATTCAGTATATTTGTTACGGCAATTCCATTCTGTATAAAAAGATATTCCTGTTCCCAATAATTCAAATGCTGGTTTTGGCTTTGTTTGTACTTCTAATGGTGCTATCCATTATATTTATGAAGAAATCAGAGCAGAATCAGGTGTGGGTGGGACTGTCAAAGGAAACTGCACATCAGCTTGGAACTCCAATATCATCACTGATGGCATGGTTGGAGATTATGAAGGAGAAATATCCTGACGATGATAATTTCAAGGAGATGGATAAGGATGTAAACAGGCTTAATACTGTGGCAGGTCGTTTCTCTCAAATTGGCTCAAAGGCAGAACTTAAGGAGGAGTGCGTTAATGATGTTATTGAGCATCAGGTACAATATATTGGTTCAAGATTCTCAAAGAAAGTTAAAATTTCCTGCACCTATGATAGCAGATATATGGCAATGCTTAATGTGCCTCTGTTTGAGTGGGTAATAGAGAATCTTTGCAAGAATGCAGTTGATGCAATGGAGGGTACAGGGCATATTGACATATCGGTGACATCAGAGAACGGCAAAATTTTTATTGATGTCCAAGACGATGGTAAGGGTATTGCCCTAAAAAACAAGAATAAAGTGTTCAGACCGGGATTTACAACAAAGAAGCGTGGTTGGGGGCTTGGACTCTCACTTGTAAAGCGGATAGTGGAAGAATATCACAAAGGCAGAATTTATGTAAAATCATCAACCCCGTCAAAAGGCACCGTCTTCCGCATAGAATTAAAAAGGGTGTAAACAAGTTCAATAAGAAAACTTATGCACAAAAAAGATTATAATTTTACTTCTTGCTTATATTCTATCTAAATAATTTATAAAAAAATATATTTTTATTTGCTAATACAAGTATTTTGTTGTACTTTTGTGGGCAATTTTGTAAGGTATGGATAAAAAGTACTTTATTGAGTTAAGGTCATTAGAGGAATTTCCCGCTAAAATCCACTTTACAATAGGGAATGATTTTTTTGAGGAGGAGGACAAACCTGATATTGAAGGAGGGTTGATTGATGCAGATATCACTGTAAGAAGGCTTGGAGAAGGGTTTGCAATAGACATTGACATTAATGGCACACTTAAGGTTATATGTGACAGATGCCTTGGAATTGTGGAGTTGCCGGTTGAAAATTCGCTGGAGTTGAGAGTAGAGGATTCAGATGTGGTTGAAAGTGATGATGAAGACCTTATGTGTATGACATCTGATGAGACCGGAGTTGATGTGGGTTGGACAATATATGAAATGGCACTTCTTGCATTGCCAATTCAAAAGGTTCACAAAGACGGTGAGTGTGACAAAAGTATGATGAAGATACTTGATAGGTACAGTAAGAATGGAGATAATGATAAAGATGAGAGTACAGACCCACGTTGGGACGCTCTTAAGGCTTTAAAGAAATAATAATTAAAAACTAAAATATTATGGCACATCCTAAACGAAGACAGTCAAAGACAAGAACATTAAAGCGTAGAACGCATGATGTTGCAGTTGCTCCAACAATAGCAATTTGCCCAAATTGTGGAGCCCCATATATCTATCATACAGTATGTGGAGCATGTGGTTATTATCGTGGTAAACTTGCAGTTTCAAAATCAGAAGAGGAAACAAAGTAGAGTAATGAATGTTTTGACTTCAAATATTTATTGGTGGTGGCGCTTTAGTAATATCTAAAGGGTACCGCTATATATTAATTGAAGTTTACATAAAAGTCGGCAGGTATCCACCTTCCGACTTTTTTATTAAAATAAAAAGATTATGGTTAAAATTACAAAGAAAATTGTCTTAGAAGAAAACGATATGCCAAAATGTTGGTATAACGTACTTGCTGATATGAAGAATAAACCTCTTCCGTCACTTAATCCAAAAACAAAACAACCTCTGACAACGGCTGATTTGGAGCAGATTTTTCCACCTTCAATAGCACGTCAGGAGTTGTCAGAAGAGAGATGGGTTGAGATTCCTGAAGATGTTTACAATTTGTACCGTATATACAGACCAACACCGCTTGTAAGGGCATCAGGATTGGAGAAGGCTCTTGACACTCCTGCAAAAATATATTTCAAGAATGAGAGTGTAAGTCCCGTAGGTTCACATAAGTTGAATTCTGCTATACCTCAGGCTTATTTCAATAAGATTGACGGTACACAGCATATCACCACTGAAACAGGTGCGGGACAATGGGGTAGTGCCATGAGCATTGCCTGTAAGCATTTTGGATTGGACTTGAAGGTCTATATGGTTAAGGTAAGTTATGAGCAAAAACCATTCCGTAAGGCTGTTATGAACACATACGGAGCCAAAGTCTTTGCTTCTCCAAGCGATACTACTGAAATAGGAAGAAAAATGCGTGAGCAGTTTCCTGGTACATCAGGAAGCCTTGGAATGGCAATTTCAGAGGCTGTGGAGGAGGCTATAAGGAATCCGTTTACAAAATACACCCTTGGCAGTGTGCTTAATCACGTCATGTTACACCAGACTATTGTGGGTCTTGAGGCAGAAAAGCAGATGGAGATAGCAGGAGACTATCCTGATATTGTAATTGCATGTCTTGGCGGCGGTAGTAATTTTGGCGGTATTTCCTTGCCTTTCTTACGTCATAATCTTGTTGACGGAGCAAAGACCAGATTTATTGCTGCAGAGCCTGCATCGTGTCCTAAACTTACAAGAGGTGTGTTCCAATATGACTACGGCGATACAGAAGGCTACACTCCGCTTATTCCTATGTACACTCTTGGTCATGATTTTGAACCTGCAAGCATTCATGCCGGCGGACTTAGGTATCATGGAGCAGGTGCTATAATAAGCCAACTAAGAAAAGACGGTTACATTGAGGCGCAGGATGTTCAACAACTTGAAACATTTGAGGCTGGAATTCTGTTCTCAAGAGCGGAAGGCATTATACCTGCACCAGAATCAACTCATGCCATTGCTGTTGCCATTAGGGAGGCTCTAAAGGCAAAAGAGGAGGGTGTAGAGAAGACAATTCTCTTTAATTTGTCAGGTCATGGACTTATTGATATGATGTCATACGAAAAGTTCATGCACGGGCAACTTGAAAATTATGAAGTGCCTCAAAGCCTGATAGACAAGAATATAGAGGAAATTAAGGATTTGCAGCCTGCCAAATAAAGCCAAACGAATAAAGGCTATCTTTTCTTTCTTTTATGCTTTGGTTTTGCCGCTGCAGCCTGTCTTAAGGTGTTTTTATCCTTAGGGTTGTAGATGTCATATTTGTCAGCGGGTCTGATTTTGTAGCAGTCAAGCAAACCTTTGAGTTTTGTTATTTCAGTATTGCTTATTTTGTCAGGGGTGTACATAACTCCCTTTGATGCAGGTGTTAGAATAATTTGTTTCATTTTGTTGTTCTCATCAATATAGATGGTCATTTCACTGCTCTCTGAAACATTTATTCCAACATAATCAACAGTGTCAGATGCAGCCCTTGTGGCTGTATCTGATTCTTCTTCAGCAAAATATATTGAACGGGCGTTTCCATCAACAAATATTTTGTTTAATTTATTGCTGTCAACATAGCAGGTTATCCTTTTACCTGACAGTTGATTGTATGCAATTGAGTCATTCTTCATAAACATGAATGCAGACCCGATTGTTTCAATTCTGTCAATATTGCCGTTCTTTGTATAAATTAGAATTGAGTCTCCTGTTGATTGGTTCTTTCCTTCCCATGCAACAGGTGTCCCAAACATTCTGCCTATGGAGTCTGCGGTGCTGTAAAAAGTTGAGTCAGCAATGCCTTGAAAGTCCTTTCCCCAAGATTGAACATTGTAATAACCCTTAAGATTGGTTATGCTGTCTTTCTTTACATAAAACAGTGTGTCAGCGGTAGAGTATATGCTGTCAGTATCATCAGGTTGAAATGATATAAGAGTGGCTTTTTTTATAACGTATGCTGAATCAACCGATTCATTATAGTAGGCATATCCTCCTGTCAATATAATGTTGTCTATGGTGTCATTCATTACAACATTTGAAAGTGCTTCAGCCTCTCCTGATGACTTTCTGTATTTGATAGTATCTCCGGTTATATTATGACCGTCATGGTCCTTTAGTAAGGAGCGTTTGTATAATTCTGATATGTCTTTGTCTGTGTCATACCACCCCGATGTTGAGTATATTTCTGATTTGTCAAAATAGATGTTTGACGGACCTACTATTTTTGCAATATGGCTTTGTGTGTTGTATTTAAGCGTGTCACTAAGCAATTCCATATCCTTGTTTGTAAGGGATACTTTCTTTTGAAAAATTGCATCGTTT
Source organism: Paludibacteraceae bacterium (assembly GCA_024405855.1). Classification (GTDB taxonomy): domain Bacteria; phylum Bacteroidota; class Bacteroidia; order Bacteroidales; family Paludibacteraceae; genus Enterocola. Next base: position 28,769 of record JAKSNZ010000010.1, on the reverse strand, counting down.
GACTTTGGAAAGAATGTACCGTTTACAGATTTAAGGACATTAGTGCTGTCAACAATAGTGCCGTGGTCAAAATAGTAGCAGACATTGCGTAATCGGTCATAATTCAGGGAATCAGTAAATAGTGTGGCAGAACCGTTTTCAACCCTTATATTGCGGCGTAAACGTGCAAGTTTGGTATTGCCGTTGTAGAATAGAAAATCTCCATATACATAAATGGAGTCTCCCTGTATCATTCTTACATTGCTAAAGGCGTCAAGTGTGTTGGTCTTGCTATAAAAGTATGCACTGTCACAATACATTACAGCATTCTCATGCCTGAACCGTACATCTCCGTTTAGGATTTGGCAATCAGGAAGTCTGTCTTGGTCAAAAGTAAGGGTGTTTGAATGCTCAAGATAGATATTCTTTTTTTCTGCCAGCACAAAAACCGGTATCAGTGCAAGTGCTATAAGCGTTACTAACTGTTTTATGCCTATTGTTTTATCCATCCAGGGTATTGGAATTTGCAGTTTCTGTATTCTGGATTGATGTAGATATACATCTCTTTTTGTCTGTCAACAATCCAAGATTCAATAAGTTCCTTGTTTTTTGATGCGGTAACAATCTCCTTTAAGGCGTTAAAATCTTCTTTTGGCGAGGCTTTATGGGCTTTTACTTTTGATTTGAGCCTAATAATACATACAAATTCCTTTCCTGCTTCATTTGTATAGATAAAAGGTTTTGATATCTCTCCTATCTGTAATGAATATACCGCTTTTGCTATGTCAGCAGGTAACTGTTGTATCTGGAACTTATTTGAGGCGTTCTCTTGATTTATCATAAGCCCTTCATTCTCACGGCTTTCCTTGTCTTCTGAATATTTCAGTGCGGCTTCTCCAAACGTGATGTTTCCCAATCTGATTTCATTGGCTATGCTGTCAAGTTTGACCATTGCCTCCTGTTTCTGTTGCCAACCTATTTTAGGAGTCATTAGAATATGACGGCAATTGACTTGGTCTGTCTTACGCTCAATAAGTTGTATGATATGAAATCCGAATTCTGACTCTACAATTCTGGAAACTTTTTTGGTGTCATACATTGAAAATGCCACATTGGCAAATTCAGGTACAAGTTTCCCTTTTGTCATAAATCCAAGTTCTCCGCCTTGCATTGCAGAACCTTTATCTTCAGAGTACAATATTGCAAGAGTGGAGAATTGGGACTCTCCGCTTTCCACTTTCTCCTTAAATTCACGCAGTTGGCTTTTAACTCGTTCCACTTCAGTGGCAGTAGGTGTCGGAGCGTATGAAATAATTTGAACTTCAACTTGTTCAGGTATGGTAGGAATGCTGTCTTTTGGTATTTCATTGTAGAAACGTTCAACATCAGATGGGGTTATTGAGTATGAACTTGTAATCTTTTGTTGCATTTCCTGAACCAACAGTTGGTCTGCAACGGTGCGTTTCATCTCCTCTCTCATCTTTTCTATTGTCTTACCAAAATACTCTTCTGCTTTTTCTTTTGACCCTATACGTTGGATAAAATATTTGATACGGCCTTCAACATTCTGTTCAATAGTGCTTTCAGATACGGCAACACTGTCTATTTTTGCTTGTGCAACAAAGAGTTTTTGTAATGCAATTTGTTCAGGAACAACACAATATGGGTCTCCGATAATATCCTGTTTTTCATATTTGTATCGGAGTATTTCAGTCTCAACTTCAGATTTTAGTATGGCTTCATCGCCAATAATCCAAATTACCTCATCAATCACTTTGCCCTTTGCTGATGCCACCGCCGATACCAACATAAACAAAAATGTCAAAATCAATATGTTATGAAACCTATTCATTGTAAAGTTTCAGTTTTTTGTTTTTAACGGCACTTTCGTACAGCTCATCATGGAACTGATTGATATAGTCAAATTTTTGTCTGTTTGTAATTATATTCCTAATGTCAGATTCAACAAGTTCAAGTGGTTGTGGCGTTCCTGCCAAGCATAAACCTGTTATTTTCAGATAGTAGGTGAAGTCTGTTGTCTGTTGAACCACAGTCCCTCTTGACAGTATCGGGTCAGTGGAATCAATAGGTTTTTCAAGCAAATCAGACAGCTTGTTGTATGGAATCCAGGCATCAAGAAAAAATTGATAAGACACGGCATGTTGGGTGCAATATAACATTATCTTATCCAGACTCTCATCATTGATTTCCTTTAATAGTTTTGATAGGTTTGCCTGATTTGGCTCTGTTGATGATACCTTTATGAAAATACCTTTTGCAACAGGCTCTGAAAGCATGAATTTGTCCTTTTGACTGTTGTAAAAATTATATATGGAATCATCAGAAACAGGCTCTACATTCTGAGAGGTCATTTTCTTAAGGTATTCACTGATAATGAGTTCTCTTCTGTAGCTCTCAACTAGTGAATTAATTTCATCGGTGTTGCCTACATTGCTCATGGCTTTGTCAAAAAGAAGTCTGTCAACAGCCCATTTCTTTTTGTAACTCTCAATAAAGTTAATGCTGTCACTGCCGGAAAGGTTGTCAGGCATTGCTTCTTCAATGTCTTCTACATATAAAACCTCTCCGTTTAGTTCCATTGCAGGTGTCTTGTCAAAATCAAGTGATATGGACTTATGACACGATGTCAAAGCCAATGCAAGTATTATGGCAGGAACCAGTGCTGATTTCATTTTACTGTTTTGAGAACATCAGAGTATATTTCCACAGGATACTTAGCCTGCAGTCGCTTAATCCATTCCGCTTCAACAACTGATTGATAATCACTTAAAACGGGACCTTTGATATCTTTGTATGTTTCAGGAGCGTTTATAAGTTTTCCCGTAACAAATGATTCAGGGTACTTTTTGTTTTCAGGTAAGGAACCTTTTTTGAATATAAAGTAATCAACATACGGATTCTTGCCCTCTGCAAAAACGCCTCTCTCAAGTTTTACATATTTTTTGCCGTCAATATTAAGGTTTACAAGGCAATCATACGCTGATTCAAAGGTTGTGGTCTTAAGCATTTTTTTAGCACGCTTCATAGTGTTTTTATCAACGCAATGAACAATTATACCTTTATAACGTGGAGCGTCCCACTGATACTTGTCTTTATGTTCTATAAAGTATCTGCGTAAACCCGCTGTGTCCTTTGCCGCCTTGTTCCAAATCTCAATTTGACTTATATTGAACATCAAAATGCCGTCCTTGTACTCTTTCATAAGAAGCCCAAACTCAGGATATTTATTCTCAAGATTCTTATTCTCATAGTCATAAAGAGTTGAGTTAAAGAAAACATCCAAGGTGTCAGCACCTATGTTTGTGTTTTTTTCAAGGAATTTGTTAAGGTCATCTTTTGTCAGTGCAACATCAGCAAAAGTGGCAAGGGTGTCGCCGCTGTTGACCACTTTGAAATTGTATCCCAATTTCAGTTTATTAATAAAACTGTCTGTAATCATAGATGCACGCTCATCGCCCTTCATTCTGCTTAGAATAAACTTCTTCATTTCATCTTTTGAGTCAAGAGGTTTCTTTTCAATGAGCATTATTATATGCCAACCATACGATGCCTCAATAGGTTCACTTATGTCATTAGGGTTCTGAAGTGAAAATGCGGCATTTTCAAACAGCTCATTTGTCTTGCCTGTTGTTATCCATGGTAATACGCCACCATTGCGTGCATTGCCGTCATCAGAGTATTTTGATGCGGCGTCGGAGAAATCTATTTTACCTGCCTTAAGGTCATTGTAAATGTTGTAAACAACATTCTTTAGACTATCTTTTTGATTTTGAGTAAAATCCTCCTTAATGCGTTTGAAAATATGAGCCACTTTCACCTGTCCACGGCTTGGACGTAGTGCGTTTACCTTGATTATGTGGTATCCAAACATGGTTCTTATTGGGTTTGAATAACCTCCTATAGGAGTGTTGTATGCGGCAATTTCAAAAGGATATACAGTGTTCAAACCTGTTATCCAACCAATTCTTCCGTCTCCTCCATTCATTGAAGGGTCTTCTGACATAGTTGCCGCAACATCCTCAAATTTCTCTTTTTTCAGACGCTTGAGAGCCTCTTGGACTTTTTTCCATGCGTTAACGGTATCTCCGTTTGACTCAACTCTAAACAAAATGTGGCTTACATCAACATCTGCCTGCAATCTTTCATATTGCTCATCAACAAGTTGGTCAATTAACTGTTGGTCAGTTAAATAAGGTTGAATAAGCTGCTCTCTGTATCCTGTAAGTTCCTTTTGGAAACTTTTTACAGTATCCATTTGGCGTGAGTATGCCTCCTGAACCTTTAACTTAAAGTTAATGAAGCGGGTTGTGTATTCGTCAAAGTCAATTTTTGTACTGTCATCAACTGCATTTTTATGATAATAGTACTCAAATTCCTGCTTTGAAATCTTCTTGCCTGCTATCTTCATTACAGTTTGACTGTATGCGGATAGGGCAATCAATGCAGAAAAAATAAAAATAATTGTCTTTTTCATGTTTTTATTCTCCTCTTGAATAATTTGGTGCTTCTTGTGTTATTGTAACATCATGAGGGTGATTCTCCTTTACACCTGCAGCGGTGATTCTGGTGAATTTAGCAGTTTCATGTAGGGTAGGAATATCTTTTGCACCACAATATCCCATACCGGCTCTAAGACCGCCTATAAGCTGATATACAACTTCAAACAGAGTGCCTTTGAAAGGAACTCTTGCTACAATTCCTTCTGGAACAAGTTTCTTGATATCCTCTTCCATATCTTGGAAGTAACGGTCTTTTGAACCTTTTTGCATAGCCTCCAAAGAACCCATGCCTCTGTATGACTTAAACTTTCTGCCGTTGTAAATAATTGTGTCACCAGGCGATTCCTCAACACCTGCAAGCAGAGAGCCTGCCATAATACAACTTGCACCTGCGGCAAGAGCCTTGACAATATCACCTGAGTAGCGTATGCCTCCGTCTCCAATTAGAGGTACGCCTGTGCCCTTAATGGCATTTGCAACATCATAAATTGCAGTAAGTTGCGGTACTCCTACACCGGCAATGACACGGGTTGTACATATTGAGCCTGGTCCAATGCCCACCTTTACGGCATCGGCGCCTGCCTCAACAAGAGCCTTAGCGGCGGCGGCTGTTGCAATGTTTCCAACAACAATGTCTATTTGAGGGAAACGCTTTTTAGCCTCCTTAAGTGTGTCTATTACGCCTTGTGAATGACCATGTGCGGTATCAATGACTATAGCGTCAACACCTGCGTCAACAAGAGCCTGCATACGCTCAAAAGTATCGTATGTTACACCTACACCTGCGGCAACTCTTAGTCTGCCTTTGGAATCCTTGCAAGCCATAGGTTTGTCTTTAGCCTTTGTAATATCCTTGTATGTTACAAGACCAACCAATTTGCCTTCTTTGTCAACAACAGGCAACTTTTCAATCTTGTTCTCTTGAAGAATCTTTGCAGCAGCCTCAAGGTCAGTGGATTGGGTTGTTGTAACCAAATGGTCTTTTGTCATGACATCATCAACACGCTTGTTCATATCGCTCTCAAAACGTAAGTCACGGTTTGTAACAATGCCTACAAGGGTCTTGTCCTCATTCACTACAGGAATACCGCCTATGTGAAACTCCTTCATCAGGCGTAGGGCGTCACCAACAGTCTTGCCTTGAAGAATAGTTACAGGGTCATATATCATGCCGTTTTCAGCACGCTTTACAGTATGCACCTGACGAGCCTGTTCCGCTATTGACATATTCTTGTGTATCACCCCGATACCACCTTCCCTGGCTATTGCAATTGCAAGTTTGGCCTCAGTAACGGTGTCCATTGCGGCTGAAACAATAGGTGTCTTAAGCTCAATGTTTCTTGAAAACTTGGTTGTGAGGTTTACATTTCTTGGAAGTACCTGTGAATAGGCAGGAATCAACAGGACATCATCAAATGTGAGTCCGTCCATAACTACTTTATCTGAAATGAATGACATATTGTTGAAGTGTTTTATGAGTTAATATATTAAGGTGCAAATATACTCATTTTTTGTCAATAATACAGCAATTTCATTGAATAAAAAAATTGTAACGGAATTGAAACTAAAATGTAATTGTTTGGAAAACTATTTGAAAAGGTTTTGAAAAGTTTTGAAGTTTTTTATGACATATATGTCAGTTTTTGTATGAAAGTGTGTCACAATTCAAATTACGGCACTACATTTGCACTGTGAAAGATGAAGCAAACGTGCTTCAAAAAGAGAGTTGAAAAATTAAATGTTTAACCTGTTAAATGTTTAAAGTTATGTACAATTATGAAATTAATTATCGTGGAAAGGTTGACACAAAGATGTTTGACCGAATTTTCGCAAAACGCAAATAAAGTGGGGAAGCGCCCATTTTAATTAGGTGCGAAAAAAGTAATGAAGGAGTGGCTCAACAGAGCTGCTCCTTTTATTTTTAGTGAGAGTTATTTTATTGAGAACTCACAACCGCAGTATAATTGGTTGTAGAATCCGTTTTCAGCAAGAAGTATTCTACGGCGTTCCTGAAGTCCGTCCTTACGCCAATTCTTAGCCCAAAATTCCATTCCATTATATGGTTCAACGGCTTTCATACCTGCCTTTTCTATTTGTTCAAGACTTTTCCAACGTGACGATGCCAAAGTTGTGGCAATAAGGTTTATTCCCATTTCTGCGGCAATCTCTGCTGTTCGTTTTAACCGCATATCAAAACATAATTGACATCTGGCACCCCTCTCCTTATCAGTTTCATGTCCTGTTACACATTGTAGCCATGTCTTATGGTCATAATCACCGTTAATGACTTCAACTCCAAGTTTTGAAGCGTACTTGGAAAGTTCATTTTTGCGTATTTCATATTCCTCTGATGGAAATATATTAGGATTATAATAAAACAGTACAGGCTTATATCCGTTTGCAAGCAGCCACTCAAGAATAGGGGCGCTGCACGGAGCACAACAACAATGAAGAAGAACTCTTATTTTGATAAATACCGAACGCATAAATGGTGCATAAAGTTGTTAAAATAAAAGAGACTCACCATATAAAACAGTGGTGAGTCCTCTTATTACGATGCCATCAGTTATTAGAACCAACGTACATAGCAGAAATCCATACGGTGTGGCAGGTCTGCGTTCTTTGGGAACAGACGGAATGCACACTTGAATGAACCACTGCTCTTAGGTCCGTTTACAAGTTGATATGTAACCTTTGTACCCTCTGTCTTAACAATCTTGAACTCAAGGGTGCGGAACAATTTGTCAACGCCGTCAACCATTTGTGTTGCAACATATTCAACACCAAAGCTGTTTACAAGGCTTGGGTCTTTTACGTCAATTGTAATTCTGCCCTCGTAATTGGTTGATTGAGTAACAGTTGTAGCGTTCTGGTCAGAGAAGTAGATGTCACAGATTTCAATATCATCCCATATAGAAGCCACTTTCTCTTTCCAAGCAACTATCTCTTTTGCTTTTGCAAAGTTGTTTGCCTTAAGAGACTTGCTACGCTTACCCTCCTTGTTGTAGAAACGCTCAATGTAGTCATCAAGCATACGTTTTGTTGTATAAGTTGGGGTAATCTTTGCAAATGAGTTCTTTATGTACTGAATCCAACGTGGTGAGAAACCTGATGAGTTGAAATCATAGAACAAAGGAACTATCTCATTCTCAAGCATTGAGTAGATGGTTGCGGCATCAAGTTGGTCTTGATGTGGTTGATATGTATAGGTACGTTTGTCTGTTAAAGCCCAACCTGCACCTTCCTTATAACCTTCATACCACCATCCGTCAAGAACTGAGAAGTTAAGAACACCATTCATCTGAGCCTTTTCACCTGATGTACCAGATGCCTCAAGAGGACGTGTAGGTGTATTCAACCAAATATCAACACCTGATATAAGTTTCTTAGCAAGAGCCATATCGTAGTTCTCAAGGAAGATAACCTTGCCAAGGAACTCTGGACGGCGTGAGATTTCAATAATGTTTTGTATCAACTTTTGACCACCTGCATCAGCCGGGTGAGCCTTACCTGTAAATATGAACTGTACAGGACGATTAGGATTGTTTACAATCTTATCAAGTCGCTCAAGGTCAGTAAATAGCAGGTGAGCACGTTTGTATGTTGCAAATCTACGACCAAAACCTATTGTCAATGCGTTAGGGTTGATTTTGTTCATGATTTTAACAATACGTGAAGGGTCACCTTGATTCTTTAGCCAACTCTGAGAGAATTGGGTTTTGATGAATTCAATAAGATTGCCCTTAAGTTGGGTACGTATCTTCCAAATCTCTTCATCTGGAACATTGTATATGTTCTCCCAAATTGAAAGATTTGATTGGTCAGAATAGAATTTGTCTCCAAAGTATTTGGAGTGAAGTTGCTTCCACTCTTTAGCAGCCCATGTGCCGTAGTGAACACCATTGGTTACCCAACTTACATGTAACTCCTCTGGGAAGTAACCGTCCCAAGTCTTCTTGAACATATTTTGAGAAACCTTACCGTGGAGCCAGCTTACACCATTAACCTCTTGGCATGTGTTGCAGGCAAATACGGTAACTGAGAACTTCTCTGTAAGGTCTCCTGGAACCTCACGACCCATATTCATAAAGTCTGACCAAGAAAGTCCAAGTTCAGCTGCAAAACCGTTCATATAGTGTTGGAACATTTGCTCATCAAACTTGTCATGTCCGGCAGGAACAGGAGTGTGAGTTGTAAACAAGCCTGTTGACCTTACAACCTCAAGTGCCTCATTGAATGAAAGTTTGTCTTCTTTCATATAGTCAAGCAGACGCTGAACATTAAGGAATGCGGCGTGACCTTCATTGCAGTGGTAAATGTCTTTCTTAATGCCAAGAGCGTTAAGAGCATAGATACCGCCTATACCAAGAAGAATCTCTTGTTTCAAACGATGCTCATTATCACCACCATAAAGATGATATGTAAGAGTTCTGTCCTGCTCACTGTTCTGCTCAATGTCAGTATCAAGAAGAATCAACTGTACACGACCTACATTAACTCTCCAAAGATTTGCATAAACGTTACGTCCTGGATAAGGAACGGCAATGGTGATTGCCTTGCCTTCTTTGTCTGTAATCTGTTCAATAGGAAGAGTATCAAATATTTGTGCGTCATAAACGGCAATTTGCTCACCATTCATTGACAATGATTGTGTAAAGTATCCGTAACGATATAGGAATCCTACGGCAACCATATCTACGGCACAGTCACTTGCTTCTTTTAAGTAGTCGCCGGCAAGAACGCCAAGACCGCCTGAATAAATCTTTATTACTGATGTAAGACCATACTCCATTGAGAAATATGCAACAGATGGAACAGACTTAACAGGCTTTACTGCCATATATGCCTTGAAATCAGTGTAAACATCATTCATCTTGTTCATGAATGCAGTGTTCTTTGCAAGGGCTGCATAATCTTCGCCTTTAAGTTTTTGGAGAAGAAGAACAGGGTTGCCCTGGCACTCGTTCCAGAGTTGGGGATTCATCTCTGTAAAGAGGTCAATAGCCTCATCGTTCCATACCCACCATAGGTTTTTGCTTAGCTCCATTAACTTTTGGAACTCCTTAGGAACTTGGAATTTTACTGTTACGGGGCGCCAATTAGGGTAATTGGCATTGCTTACTTTTAGTTTCATTGTATAAAATTATTTGATAAAATTAGTCACTTAGTTATTATCGGGTTACAAAGTTAAAATTTTTTACTTAAAAAAACACCTTTTTCTGTAAAAAATGAACAATTAAAATATCAACAGATACAGAAATGTTACAAAAAAACTACTTTATTCCGTTTCGTTTAAGCAAAGCGTCAACTGTAGGTTGTTTGCCACGGAAATTCAAATAAAGAGTCATAGGATTGACTGTGCCTCCGGCTTGAAGCAACGCTTTGAATCCGTTTGCAGTATCCTTGTTAAGCACGCCTTTCTCTTTGAAAAGGGCAAACGCGTCAGCATCAAGCACTTCCGCCCATTTGTAACTATAGTACCCGGCTGCGTATCCTCCTGAAAATATATGCCCGAATGATGTGCTTACACAAGTACCCTTAAGCGTTGGAATAAGTGTTGTCTTTGCACATGCTTTGCGCTCAAAATCCTCTACACTTTCTGTTTTAGTGGCTTTCCAACCATTTTCAACAGTATGCCATGCCATATCAAGATAACCAAAGTTCAGTTGTCTTATGCAGGCGTATGCCACATGGTAGTTCTCAGCATCGCGGAGGCGCTGAACAAGGGAAAGAGGAATCTTTTCACCAGTTTGATAGTGAACGGCAACATCATTAAGGAAACACTCCTCGTATGCAAAGTTCTCCATAATTTGGGAAGGAAGCTCCACAAAATCCCTATACACATTTGTTCCGCTTAGTGATTTGTATTTAGTATTGGCAAGCATTCCGTGAAGTGCATGCCCAAATTCATGCAATAGAGTGGTAACCTCACTGAATGAGAGCAGAGAAGGGGTAGAGTCTGTAGGAATGCTGAAATTTGTAACAATTGATATGAATGGGGCTTGTCTTATGCCTTTTTCCTTATATTCCCCGCGGAACTCAGTCATCCAAGCACCTCCATGCTTGCCGGCTCGAGGAAAAAAGTCAGCGTAAAATGTTGCAATATAGTTATTTGCACTATCGGTAACATCATACACCTCTACATCTTTATGGTAGCGGTCAATTTTATTGTTTGGAGTGAATTTAAGCCCGTAAAGTTTTCCTGCAAGTGCAAAAACACCGTTTTTAACCCTGCTCAATTCAAAATAAGGCTTAATCATACCCTCATTTATGTTGTACTTCTCCTCCTGAAGTTTCTCACTGTAATATGCCCAATCCCAAGGCTCAATTGTAAATGTGGAATCGGCTGACAACTTGCGTGCGTAAGCCGTCAACTCCTCCAATTCCTGCTTAGCCACAGGCATATAGTTATCATAAAGATTGTTCAGCAGATTATAAACATTTTGTTTGTTTTCAGCCATTGTACGCTCAAGTTTTTGGTCAGCAAAACACTGTTTTTCCATTATTTGAGCCATTTCAAGGCGTTTGTTTACAATTTTTTCAACTATTTTAGTGTTGTCATTTTTCCCGCCCTTGTTGCCTTTGCTGTTGTATGCAATGTAAATCTTCTTCCTAAGTTCACGGTTCTCAGCAAATTTCATAAACGGAAAGTAACTTGGCATGCTCAAGTTGAAAAGATACCCCTCACTCCCTTTTTCTTTAGCCAACTGCGATGCCGCCGCAAGAACGTAGTCAGGCAATCCTGCTATTTCTTCTGGACTTGAAAGTGTCATGGAGAAGGAATTGGTCTCCTTCAAAACATTTTGCCCGTATTGTAGCGTTAAAGTACTCAGTTCTGTAGATAGTTTGGCAAAACGTTTTTTGTCATTTTTGTTAAGATTTGCACCTGAACGGACAAAAGAGGTGTATGTGTCTTCAAGCAGTTTCAGGTCTTCTGCATCAAGATTCAGATTGTCTTTCCCCTCATAAACACACTTAACACGCTTGAACAACTTTTCATTCTGCATTATTTCATTGCTCTTTTGAGTAAGAATAGGGCTGTATTTGCTTGCAAGTGCGTCAAGAGTGTCATTTGTCTCCGCCTCAGTAAGATTAAACAGAACGGAGGTTGTTCTGTCAAGTATCTCCGATGAGTTTTCAAGTGCAACAACAGTGTTCTCAAATGTAGGCGGCTCAGTATTGTCAGTAATTGCCTTGATATTGTCATCTTGCTGTTTCAAACCCTTTTCAAACGCTTCCTCATAATCTTTGCTCTCTATTTTTGAGAACTCAATGAATCCCTTGTCAAGAAGCGGATTTCCGTTCATAGCCATAATACAGTTAATAAAAAGTCCTATAAAAAAAAGTCTTGTTTTCATAAATCATCTTGCCCCGATGCTGGAAACGCTTGTTATCCCTTCAATTTTCTGCAGGTTGTAGTAAAGTTTCTGAAGGTCACTTGTTTGGCTTACATAGATGCTGACATTCATTTGGAACACACCGTCAGTAGTCTCAAAAGTAATTTTCTCTATATTGGCATCGTTGGCTTCAGATATGGTTCTTACAATATCATGAACCATTTTCTTTCTGTCAATCCCCCTTATGTCAAATTGAGTTGCAAAAAGAGGCTGTTCAGCGTTATTCTTGTTTCCACTACCTATCCAAGGAACAAGTTTCATCAGAGAACTCTTCACACCCTTTGAAGAATTTTCTGATTTAATGGCACCGCTTTTCTTCAGTGCAAAAATTATCTTGTCCTTTGCCCTTGCTGTGGTGACATACTTAAGCCACTCCTCTTTAGGAGCCTGTTTCTCAGCCGTAAGTATCTCAACCTGGTCGCCACTATGAAGTTCATAGTTTAGAGGCACAAGTTTGTTGTTTACTTTTGCACCAATTGCATGATAACCTATGTCAGAGTGTATTAAAAATGCAAAATCAAGAGCGGTTGCCCCTGCTGAAACAGACTTTATCTCACCTTTTGGAGTGAATACATAAAATTCAGACTCATGCTCTGAAATCTTGAAAGATTCAAGAAAGTGCATGGCATCTGTATCCGGGTTCTTAAGTAGTTCATTTACAGTATTTAACCACTCTTCAATCTTATTCTCTGAAGTACTGTAGTCCTGTTTGTAGTTCCAGTGGGCGGCAAGACCTTTCTCCGCAATATCGTCCATACGATGCGTACGAATCTGCACCTCAATCCAATACCCTTCAGGTCCCATAACCGTAACGTGCAGAGCCTCATAGCCACTCTGTTTAGGATTGCTCAACCAATCCCTTGTGCGATTTGGGTGAGGCTTGTAGATTTCTGTTATGGTGTTATATATTTTCCAACATTCAAGTTTTTCATCCGCTCCATCGGCAGGCTCAAAAACAATTCTGGAACCAAGAATGTCATAAACCTCATCAATGGTTATTTTCTTTGCCTGCATCTTCTTATATATGGAATATGGGGATTTAATCCTCATTTTCATATCAAAATTTATGCCAATCTCCTCAAGTCTTGTTGTTATAGGCTCCTTGAACTTGTTGTACAATTCAATTCTTTTGTCTCTCTCTTTGTCAAGTTTCTCCTGAATGAACTTGTATTCAATAGGGAAGTTGTATTTGAAGCAAAGGTCTTCAAGTTCCGTCTTTATTGAGAAAAGTCCAAGTCTGTGGGCAAGAGGTGCATATATAAATTCAGTTTCCTCTGCAATCTTCAACTGCTTGTTGGTGGATTCCTTGTCAAGTTCCCTCATATTAACAAGTCGGTCAGCAATCTTTATAAGAATAACCCTGATGTCTTCAGACATAGAGATTACAAGTTTGCTCATGTTCTCAGATTGCTCCTGTGCCTTCTCCCCAAAAATTCCGCCTGAAATTTTCTCCATTCCCTCAACAATTCTGCCAACACTCTCACCAAAGATGTTTGTAATGTCATCAATGGTGTAGTCAGTATCTTCTGTAACATCATGCAGAAGTGCCGCACAGATAGATGTGGAGCCAAGTCCTATCTCCTTGCAACACACTTGAGCCACAGCCAACGGATGATAAATGTAAGGCTCGCCGGATATACGCCTGATACCTTCGTGAGCCTTTTTAGCAAAATTGAATGCCTTAATTATAACATCCTTCTTTTTGCTGTGACGTGATGCCATATAATCATCAACAAGGCTGTAAAAAGCCTTGTTGATTTGTTCTTCCTCTAATTTCAGTCTCTCTTCCTTATTCATTTGAGTTCAGGAGTTTACCATTCTGCAAACCTTGGTGTCTTGAACGTATCTCCTCTGGTCTTGAACCTTATTGTAAGCAAAAGTTCATGAGTTCCCTTGTTGTATTTGTTCAGTTGTGTCAAATTATAGTCATACGCATAACCAAGGCGTACATAGTCAGTAATGTTAAATCCAATGTACGGAACAATGCTCTCTGACTTGAAACAGTCACTCATTCTGTAAGCCGCACCAAACCAAAGCAGTTTTGTGTATTGAACGGTAAAGTTGATTTCTTCATTGAAAGTGATTCCGTCAGAATGGAATGCAAGTCCCGGAATCAAATCCCAATACCTGCCAACCTCAAATTTATACTTTGTGTATACATAGTAGTTGACACTTGGAAATCTTAGGTCCTGCTTATAGAAATAACTTTGAATATTTGTAAGAGAAGCACCAATAATCCAGTTTTGCAGACAATATTCCAAACCAAAGTTGAATGTAGGTCTTACTTTGGTATCCTTGTCATAATATTCAGTAGGGTCATTAGGATTTTCATATATGTTCCCCGATGCGTTATATTGGCGTATTTGAGCTCCTGCCGCAATACCCAATGACAAAGATTGGTTTGAACCCGTCTTTAAGTGGTATGCGTAATTGATAACTGCATTGTAAGATTGCAGAGGACCAAACTTATCGTATGTTACAGACAAGCCAAAACCTGAATTAATGCTTGGTGCAAGCATGTCAAAATTCAATAGACCTGTAGTTGGAGCACCCTCAAAACCAAGGAATTGGTGCCTTGCAACCATTGTAATGTTGCCAAATATTGACGCTCCTGTTGCTGCAGGGTTATAGTGTGTTCTGGTAAGTTGGTAATTACTTATTTGTACATCACTTTGTGCTAGCAACGATGCCGGAACTATTAATAATGTCAATACTATTTTGCTAAATCGTTTTATCATCTTAGTATGTTGTTATTTGGTTAATCGGTTAATCGGTTAATCGGTGAATCGTTAATTATTAATTTTCAATTCTCAATTATCTTAAATGTTGTTCTACGGTTAAGTCTATGCTCTTCTTCTGTTACTGCATTTGCAATAATCGGTCTTGATTTGCCGTATCCTTTCCAAGAGAGGCGGTTGCTGCTTATTCCGTTTGCAACAAGATATTGGACAACGCTCTTTGCTCTTGCTTCGGATAGTTTTTGATTGTATTCCTCTGTTCCACGCAAGTCAGTGTGAGAACCGAATTCAAGTTTTAGCGTAGGATTTGAGTTTAGTAGCATAATGATTCTGTCAAGCGATGCTCTGGAATCAGAAGTCAGTACAGAACTGTCAAAATTATAGTAAATCTCATTCAATACAATTTCATGATTTTGAGAATATGCACCAGCAATACCTTGATTTGCAGGATTATATGAATTTGAACTGATTGAAGCCAAGTCAAAGTTGTTATTGTCACCATCACCCTCCTTATATATAAAAGGTCTGCTGCTTATTGACAAGAAGTTAGGTTTGTTAACCTTAACCTGATACTCCTGTCCGTTCTCAAGTTCCGTAAACAGGTATCTTCCTGAAATGTCTGTCTTTGTCTGCTGAATCTTCTCCCCGTTCTTGTAAAGGAAAACATCTTCATTAATGAATGGCTCGTTGGTTTCAAGGTCATAAACCCTTCCGCTTATTGACATGGCGGTTTGAGATAGATAGAAATCCTGTTCAACAGGGAATGTGCCTATTGTGCTTTTTTCAGATTTGAACATTGCCATATCTGACAGATAACCCACTTGGCTTGCAAGCAGTTTATAGAAGTCACCTGCTTCAATAAAGGCGTAGTAATATCCGTCAATATCTGAAGTTACAGTTTGCGTTTTTCCCATTCCGTTAATTACAACTTGCGCTCCGTCAAGCGGTTCGTTAGTTTTTTTGTCATAAACATGACCCGATACCATCATACTTGAGAATATGCCTTCAAATCTGTAGATGTCATCATTAGTCTCTTTGTTTCTGCTACTTACAAGAAATGCCTCGTCAGCTTTTTCAGATACAATAAGATTAATGTCATCAAATGAAGAGTTTACAGGTCTCATCAGATTTTGCACACCTGAGATTGCCGCTCCGTCAATTTGTGCAGAGTAGAGGTCATAGCCTCCAAACCCCACTTGGTTATCAGATGCAAACACAAGTGTGTTGCCAACTACATACGGGAATGCCTCATTACCGGGTGTATTTACAATGGCACCTGCGTTTATAGGCTTGCGGCTCCATTTGCCGTTCTCTCTCTTTTCAATGTACCAGATGTCAGTTCCGCCGTAACCGCCTTTATAGTTTGATGTAAAATACATGCGGCGTCCGTCAGGCGACAGGGCAGGGTGAGTTGCATTTGTGTGGCGGTTGCCTATGTGCAGCACACCTTTGTTTCTCCATTTACCTTTTTTGTAAACTGACTTGTAGATGAAGTAGTTTTCGTCCTCATTGCTTAAACAACGGCTGTAATATAGAATGTTGTTTAAGGTGTCAATTGCAAATGTACCAATGTTTTGACCTTTTTTCTGTTTAATCATATTGTCAACAGGACGTGAAGATGTATATTGGTCATTATGGTCAGAGTAGTACATCTTACTTGTAACATTCTTGTTGGTTGTTGTATTGGCGGCATACATAATGCCGTTTTCATAATAACCTATGCCATATTCTGAGCCTGTTGTGTTTATGCCGTCAAGAGGCTGCTCAGGCGATATAGGGTTTTTTGCATCGTGTTTCATTGCAAAAGAGCATGCCTCTTTAAGTTTTTGTGTGCGTTTGTCACTTGGATTCAATCTTTCATACTCTTCAAACGCAGCCCTTGCACGCTTGTATTCTCCCATCTTCTGAAGATTCTTTCCGTATAACATATATGCTTCAGCATTGTCATAGCCTGAAAGAATGGCATCGCTGATGAATTTTACAGCATTTTCAGGCTCATTCAAATATGAATGGCACTCTCCAATCTTGTACTTGGCGTAAGCAACTCTTTTCTTTGCTCTTTCTGATGTTTTTGTGCTGTCCTTCAGCGTGCTTTGATACTTGATTATGGCATTGGCATAATCGTGTCTTTGAAATTTGGCATCGCCGGAACTGTTATTGGCAAAAACCGTTGAACAAGCGGCTAATGCAATGCCAAGAAATATATATCTGTTTGTCTTCATAGTTGAGCCTCCTTATCTTTCTACTGTTACGGTACTCTTTATTGTAACCTCCTCATTGTTTTGGTCTATAAGTTTTACAACATATAGATATACGCCCGGATTGACAAATTTTCCGTTGTGTTTGCCGTCCCAACCGTTGTCTCCTGAATAAATCAGAGTGCCCCAGCGGTCAAACACCTCAATGTAGTAGTCAGCAAGGAAAATGTCATTTACTCCGTCTCCGTTAGGTGTGAATATGTTAGGGAACTTATCTACGGTTATAACTTCCGATGCTGTGGCGTTCCATACACAACTGTTTGAGTCAGTGACTTTTACACCAAATGAATTGGTTGTGGTTCCGTAAGGGAATTTCTTAACCTTGCAGGTGTTGTCAGTCTGATTTTCAGCCAAGATACCGTCATTCATATCAAAAGTGTAAGAAACAAAACCAGGTGTGGCGGTCAGTGTTACAAATCTGCCGCTTACCATAGGTGTAGGTACGGTTACATCCAAATCTACGGTTTGCTGAGGATAAATGGTTATGTATGTTGGTGTTACATCTTCTGCTATTATAGCGGTGCAATTTGCATCACTTAATGTGGTAAGTGTGTATGAAGCGGTTTGGGTAGGAACAATCCGCCTTGTCTCAACCACATTTATTGTGGATTCATCTCCACCAGGATAGGTGAAGTTGAAAGGAGCGGTGCCTTTGAACTGAATGGTTATATCTGTAGAGTCTCCCTCACACAGGAATTTCTTTCCGGCATCAAGAATTGCACTTGGACGAGGCAATACTGATATCTGTAGTTCATTTGATTTTACTGAGCCGCATTTATTAGTGGCTTCAAGTTGAAGAACCCTTTTGTCATCGTCAAGTGTGTACAGGTACTCAAAATCCTTAGCGGTGCCAACATTTATACCTCCAAGTGTCCAAACATATTTTGTAACGGCAGGATTTGCTTCAATTTCAGGTGATACTGTCATAGAAGAGCCGTCACAAACAGGGTTTGTTGCATTCAGGTGTACTGTTTTTGGTAAATCTCCAGTCTGTTCAACAGTAAACTCCTTGAAAGCCCCAAGTGTGCATGCTCCACGATAGAATTCAATTCTGTAAGCACCTTTGCCTAAGCCTGATACAGTAATGTAGTCATCGCAGTCAAATCCAAGACTGTCAATAGGATACTCTATAGAAGGCTCATGACAACCTTGCTTAAATAGGGTGTCCCAACCGCAAGGAACTTTTTTAGTTTCTCCCGTTTCAGGGTCTTCCTCTTCACAATATTTTGTTTTTCTGAGTACAGGATGAAAACTGTTGGACTGTTTGTAGTCAGTTACAGGCATTTCATATTGTTCTGTAATGTAAAACAACTTGACAGAGTAATAGGTTGCAGTATCGGCAGGGTCAACAAATTCAGTTCTGCCTTTTAC
Source organism: Paludibacteraceae bacterium (assembly GCA_024405855.1). Lineage (GTDB taxonomy): Bacteria > Bacteroidota > Bacteroidia > Bacteroidales > Paludibacteraceae > Enterocola. Next base: position 10,506 of record JAKSNZ010000010.1, on the reverse strand, counting down.
GGTGAATTTCACCGATGCAGTCTTGTCCTCTGAACATACAACAGTAGCGGCAGGTTTCTTGTCAGGGTCTGCTACTGTTATCTCTTCAGGAGAACCTATTGTAATGGTGTCTGCTGTTTGCTTGCAATTATTATGGTCTGTTACCGTGGCAATGTATCTTCCTGTAGGCAGGTCAGAGAATACACCTGTGTTGTTACCTGCGGTATAAGGTGTGTCAATGTTTCTGATGGAATACAGGTATGGCAGTTGACCGCCTGTCGCCTCTCCAAAAATCTTACCTGTTGCACTGCCAAAGCAGGTTGCATCGTTGCTGTTTGGTAAATAGGAAAAAGGTATAAGCGGAGCGGCTACCTCAAATTCATCAGAATAAGTGCTCTCTCCGTCTGCGTCAGTAAGTTCTATAACAAATTTACCTGCATATAGTTTGGAAACGGCTACGTTTCTGTTGGTTATTGAAACAAAACCAGCCTCTTTAGCTCCTAAAACATCATGACAAGTGGCTGTAAAGGCAGGGGCTCCACCAATAACAACAAAATTTGCAACACCTGTAGTGTCTCCTGTGCAAAGAATGTTTGTAACTGACGTCTTGACAATCTCTATTGACTGTCCTAATGATGTTGACGCAATGCCAAAAAATAGTGCCGAAATTACGGTCAGTTTAAGTACGGATTTGGTCATTTATATTTGAATTAAAGTTTTTATAAAAAAGTTAAGCCGTTCCGTATACAACGGAATGGCTTAACTGAGTCTCATTTCTTAGCAAAAAGCCTTTTGCCTAAGGCTGAACCTGCCTTAAACATGAGGGCTGGATTTGATAGTATTGTGTCTAATGACAAAATACTGCCTACAACCCTTTTAATCATCAGAGGAAATGACAATAAGTCCTTAGTGTGCCTTTTTGCAATTATGAATTTAGTGTCCAGCTTTTTTTCACTTTGTGCAAGTTGTCGTGAAATTAAAGCCTTTTCTGACTGTAGTTGTTCAAGGTTTTTTATTTTACTGTATTTCATTATTTTATATCGGTTGTTTCATCTTCCTCATTCTCATTGAAGAGAATGGCACTAAGCGATTTGATGAGCGGATTGACAATCAGCGGTTTCCTCAGTAGAGCAATAATGACAACAAGTATTACAAATATTCCGCCAAGCAGACAGAAACTGTAACCGATGCCACCAAGTATAGGCTTTAGGGCGTATGCGGCGGCAATAGCAAAGTATGTCAAGGCTGCAAGCAAAAGCACAACAACAATAAGCACCAATACCAGAATGGCAATTATACTTGACAGTTTTTCAAGCAACTCAAGTTTGAGCATACGGTATCGGAGGCCTATGTAGTTTTTTGCCTCGTCTAAAAATCTTTGATACTCTGTGTCCATATATTATTTGGTTTCTTCAGAATCCTCTTCCTCTTTCAAAGACTCGTCAATGGCTATTTCAATGTCTGACATGTCTGTATATTCATTGATTTTTGACTTGACTCTGCCAATGATGTCCTCAAACTTGTCTTTTGAAATGCCCTTCTCTTCAAGTAATGCAACTATTTTTGCTCTTGTCTTGTCTCCTTTGTCAGGGGCTAATAGGATTCCTGCTGCGGCACCTGCTGCAACTCCAGCGATGAATGCCAATAGGTTTGATGCCTTCATATTAGTTAATAAGTTATCTTGTATATTGCTACAAAGATAGTGATTATTATTGAATTTACAAAGTTTTGGAGAATAATTTGTCTAATTCGTTCCATAAGGCACTCCTTTTTTGCAGGATTTGCTGTATCGGGGCAGTGTTTTTAATGTGTCTGAAGCGTAAAAGAGAAATGTACTTGCGTAAGTCATTGTAATATGTCCACCCAAAAACAAGCAGCCACGGTTGGAATCCGAACCAAGTTAAGGCAAGTGCGTACTGCATTAGCGTTGTAGCCATGCACATCATTACTATAAAAGGTGCCAAATGGATTATAGGCAATACCACAAGGGCGTTTAATATCATCTGCACTCCGCCTTTGTACATTGCAAAAGTGCCGCCAATCTTATCAAACTTTCTGCACAGAGGAATAGGTGCAATGTATGCAATTATATTTGGAATCAGAGCAAAAATGAATAGGGGGAATGTAATGATAAACGCCAATGCGTATATTATAAGCCATGTTTTGCTCATTCTGTTTGTAAGCACCCAATCCCTTAGACCTGCGTTTTTGGTTAATGCTTTCAGTTCCAACGCTTTGGCATACAAATCCTTGATTTTTTCAGGTTTCCTCTCCGATGCCGTCTCTATTTCTTTTACAAATGATTGGTCTGTGTCAAGTTTATAAGTCAGTGTTCTATAGTATTTTCCGTGTGCTGCACAGTATTTTATGCCGTAGGTGTTACGCAGATAGTCTATTGCCTCATAGTTTTCCAAATCCTTGACATTCAGCATATTCCGCTCAATACTTTCACGCACTAAGGCGTTGGCGTTTCTCTGTGCCGTTCTTGGTTTTGTCTTGTAAAGTTCATAGAATTGGCTGAGACTTACGGCAGGCGATATGCGTACCAACAGTTTATGCCTGAACCTATGGTAGTTATCATAATGTATGCTTACGGGCAGAATTTTTACATCCTTTTCAAAATTCTGTTTCTCAGCGGCGGCAAATGCCATTCTCATATACCCTAAAGAGAACTCTCCAAGCCAATGTCCTGTCATATTGGTGGCTTCAGGGAATATGCCTGCCCACTCTCCCTTGAACAGTTTGTCCTCAACTTCTGCAAATTCATTGAAGTTTTTGCTGAGGCTCTCTTCTCCGTCGGTACGCATACGATACGCAGGTATCACATGAATTGAGCGGAAAAACCAATTGAAAAACTTGTTGTTAAACAAGTTTCCGTGTGCAAACAGATTTATTATGCGGTTTGAAAACACAAACTCAAGTGCCAAAGGGTCATTTATTGCGTTCTGATGATTGGCTGCAATAATAACTGCATCGCTTTGGTCAGGAATGTTTTCCTTGCCCTCAATGTCAATACGGCTATAGTAGTTGTTATGTACAAGCCGTATATAATGGTAAAGTGGTCTTATGTGCATACTCTTTTTGTAAAAAAATTTACGCAAAGATAGTGCTTTTTTTTTATTTTTCACTAAATTTGCAACTTGTTAAGTATGACAATTAAAATTTAACATTATAGAATATGAACGCAAACATTGCAATGAACCCTAACAGATTGGTTCAATTCCTAAAAAAGCCGGCATCGGAGTTTACACGTGCTGACATTATCAAATATTGCACAGAAAATGATGTGCAATTCATTAATTTCCATTACTGCGGTTGGGACGGCAGACTAAAGACCCTAAATTTTGTAATTAATTCAGCGGAACATCTTGAAAGCATACTTTCAGCAGGTGAAAGAGTTGACGGCTCAAGCCTTTTCCCTTTCATTGAAGCCGGCAAAAGTGATTTGTATGTTGTTCCAAAATACAAGACTGCATTCCTTAATCCGTTTGCAGAGGTGCCTACAGTTGATATTCTTTGCTCATTCTACAACAGAGACGGAGAACCGTTTGAAAGTTCTCCTGAGTATATTCTTAAAAAGGCTCATAAGGTGTTCAAAGAGACTACAGGTCTGCAAATGGAGACAATGGGTGAACTTGAGTACTATATTATTGCCGATGCAGAGGAACTTTACCCTGTACCTGACCAAAAAGGTTATCATGAAAGTGCACCTTTCAATAAGTTTACAGATTATCGTTTGGAGGCTATGCGTCTGATTGCCCAGGCAGGTGGACTTATAAAGTACGGACACTCTGAGGTCGGCAACTTTACACAGGATGGCAAGGTTTATGAGCAGAATGAGATTGAGTTTACTCCAACAAATATTGAAGATGCCGCAGACCAACTTGTAGTTGCAAAGTGGATTATGCGCCAACTTGCATATCAGTACGGAGTAACACTTACATTTGCCCCTAAAATAACTGTAGGAAAGGCTGGTTCGGGACTTCATGTACACTGCAAGTTTACAAAGAACGGCGAGTCTGTTATGGTTAAGAACGGAGAACTTACTGATGAATGTAAGAAAGCAATTGCAGGATATATGGAGGCAGGAACTTCACTTCCGGCGTTTGGCAACCCTAATCCATTGTCATTCATGCGATTAGTACCTCATCAGGAGGCTCCTACATCACTTTGCTGGTCATTCTCTAACCGTAGTGCACTAGTACGAGTTCCACTCGGTTGGATTAACAACGGTAAGGATATGGCGGCAGACTGCAATCCGCTTGAAAAGGCATCAGGTAAGGATTTCAGTGGCAAACAGACATTTGAGTGGAGGGCATCAGACGGTTGTGCTGACATTTATTTGCTTATGGCATCACTTTGTGCAGCCGCACGTCACGGTTTTGAGATTCCTAACGCTCTTGAAATTGCAGAAAAAACATACGTCGGACTTGGAGTAAACATCCACGATGCAAGCAACAAGGCTGTTCAGGAGGCTCTTGAACAATTGCCTGACTCTTGCGTATCTGCTGCTAAGGAACTTGAGAAAGACCGTGCCATCTATACTTCCAAAGGTGTGTTCTCTGACAGTATAGTTGATTATATGGTCAAATATCTTACCGCCTTTGACGATGCCAACCTTCGTAAGGAACTTGGAAATGATACAAAGAAGATAATGAAACTTGTGGAAGAGAACCTACACGTAGGGTAGTGGACAGTGGATAGTGGACAGTGGACAATTAAATAGTTTTTTCACTGTCAACTGTCAATTGTCAACTGTCAACTGTTAACTAGATGAAACGTAAGGTTTACATATTATTTGTGTTATCGTTGTTCGCTTGTGCGGCATCGGCACAGGGGTATATGGCAACTAAAACCAGATTGGACTCCTTGAAAATCAATAAGTTTCATGGAGAGGCGTCATTGTCAGGCAAGGTTGAGCAGACAGATAACTTTAAGTTTGAACTTGATGCCGCCTTTGAGGGTATGGTACCATTCAAAAGGCATAAACTGCGTTTTGTAGGGAATGTGGCATTTAATTTCATAAACCAATATGATAATGGTAATAGGGGACACGCCTACCTTGCAGGTGATTTCTATCAGTATGACGTAAGAGACAAGGTTACAGGCAAAAAGGTATTAGAGAACGGAGAGAGAACTAAGAACCTGCTGTTTTTCAGTGCCATTGGCGGTGGTCAGTATGATTTTTGCCGTGATTTGAGTGCAAGAATCTTCAGCGGCTTGATGCTCACATTCCAGCCTCTAAGAAAACACCCTCATCTATGTTTGGAGCCATCTATAGGAATAGTGGCTGACTTTCAGTATTGGAATATACTTGGCAAGCCTGAACTAAAACCACTTCTTGACCACTATAACAATTTTGACCCGATACTAAAGCGTTTTCTTGATATAGACCCTTCAGGACGTACATGGCAGATAGACCCAAGTTTAGGTGTGGCATGTAACTTTATGGGAGATTGGGATAAGGTGGCATTTAACTTATATTGCTTAGTGTTACAACCATTCAAAGGACCTTCAGACATTACCACTGATGAAGAAGATGAGGTTAGGCAGTATTGTCCTGAGTTTTCTGGTTTATATAACACAAAACCATTGCCACAGGTTACAGTAGACGCATCGGTGGAGGTTGAAATATATAAACTGCTGTCACTTGTTATAGGGTGTGAGTTTCTTTGGGACGGCGGTCAATTGCCGTCAGCAAAACACGATGTTGTGTATGAAGGCAATACATATACAGTGGGTGCCCGTAATATGAGATATTGCTGTACAGTAGGATTCAAAGTGCATTGGTAATGTATATTATAAAGGTAGATAAGGAAGCACCGCTTTTGGAATTTCTTTTTGAGAAATTGAAAGGTCAGAGCAAAACTTCAGTAAAGTCATTACTTAAGCACAGACAACTGATGCTTAACGGGCAAACCCTTGTCACTCAGTTTGATTATCCACTTAAAAAGGGAGATGCAATTCATGTTATAAGCACATCAGATACAAGCAATAAAAAGGGCTTGAACCATCCAAAGTTGAGTATCCTTTATGAAGATGATGATATAATAGTTGTAGATAAAAAAGAGGGGTTGCTGTCAGTCAAGACCCCTAATACCACAGAGGAGTCAGCCACCCACCTGCTTAACCAATATCTGCGACCGCTTGGGCGAGAGCATTATGTGTATGCTGTGCATAGGTTGGACAGGGAGACATCAGGAGTAATGATGTTTGCCAAGAAAAAGGAGGTTCAACAGACACTAAGGGACGATTGGCGCAATTATGTTGTTGAAAGAACATATATTGCTATAGCAGAGGGAATTATAGAACCGTCAGAAGGCAAGATAGAATCCTATCTTAAGGAAGATATAAAAAAGGTGATGCACTCATCGCCAACCGATAACGGAGGACAGTTTGCCGTTACAAACTATAAGGTGCTGCAAACTGACAAACGCAACTCATTGGTAAAGTTGAATTTGGAGACAGGACGTAAGAACCAGATTCGTGTTCATTTGCAAAGCATAGGTCATTCAGTGGTGGGTGACGTTAAGTATGGCGGAAAAAGCAGCCGATACGGAAGACTTTGCCTTCATGCTGAAACCCTAAGGTTCAAACACCCCGTAACGGGGAAACTTATGGCGTTTTCAGTTCCCGTTCCGTTCAAGTTAGGTGATGCGGTAATGCGACATCTCGTCATTTGACTACGTCCAGCTAACGCAGTCGAGCGTTAGCGAGAGATCTTAAAAAAATAATTATTAAAAGTTAATTGATATGTTGTTTCGTGTAAGAATATTAATGTTTCTGCTTCTGGTTCAAGCGTGTGCCGTAATGGCACAGGAGCCTGAGTATAGAGCAAAGAACTACCCTGACGGAGGGGGCTTGATGTATGACGGCTATTTCATTGGAGATAAGCCCGTAAGCATTACAAGATATTTTGAAGATGGAAGAATTTCATTATTGCAACAGTTTGACGCTGACGGAAACTCTACCGTAGTAATGTACACAGTTGGTGCAACTCCCTTTGCAGAAGGTGCTTACAAAGGCAAGGAGAGAGACGGTGTTTGGAAATTCTACTCTACAAAAGACGGTCACACGATTATGCTCATTACATATAATAACGGAGTGAAAGACGGTCAATACATTGAATATTTTGATAACGGAGTGGTGCTTGACAGCATGAATTACAGTGCTGACAAAATTGAAGGAGAGCGTACAAAATATTTCAAAAACGGGCAGAAACTTGCCGTTATGAACTATAAGGCAGGAGTGGCTGACGGTCATTATGTCTCATATTTTGATACAGGTGAGTTGGATTCGGAGGGCAATTTCAAGAACGGGAAAAGAGACGGCGTTTGGAAATTCACTCAGGCAAACGGAACCGTAAAGGAGTATAAATTCAAAGACGGAAAATGCAAAAAATATGAGGCTGAGATACGCAAAGAGGTGATAGACAGCGATATAAACCATCATATTGCAGAACCGTCATTAGATGATATAAGGTAATGCGTTCAGCCATATCGTTAAGTGAACTAAATCAGGAAGTCAGTTCTGTGGTAAACAGAACATTTTCAGAGGGGGCGTGGATTAAGGCTGAAATAAGCACTATTCAGGAAAGAGGTCATTGTTATCTTGAGCTTATTGAAAAGGAACAGGACACAGATGCCATAGTGGCTCGTGCCAATGCAAATATCTGGCGTTCAGTGTATGTGGCATTGAGAATCAAGTTTGTAAAAGGTACAGGAGTGCAGTTGGCGGCAGGAATGAAAGTGCTGGTATTTGGGCGTCCAACCTTTCATCCGCAGTACGGATATTCAATAAACATTACAGATATTGACCCTGAATATACCGCCGGCGATGCGGCATTAAGGCGTGCCGCCATAGTAAGAAGGCTGAAAGAGGAGGGCGTATATGAGCTGAACAAGGAACTTGAAGTTCCGCAATTAATCAGGAGAATTGCCATAGTTTCAGCAAGCGGTGCGGCAGGATATGGAGATTTTATGAACCAACTTGCCTCAAACACAGGAGGTTACAAATATAAGACAGAACTTTTTGAGGCGTTGATGCAGGGGGAGAGTGCAGAGAGTTCAATAATAGCCGCCTTAGACAGAGTGGCACAGCGTAGCGGAGATTTTGACGTAGTTGCCATAATAAGAGGTGGAGGAGCGGCAACTGATTTAAGTTGCTATGACAGATATGACATTGCGTTTGCGGTAGCCCAATTCCCGTTACCTGTAATAACAGGAATAGGACATGACAGAGATGTTTCAATAGTTGATGAGGTGGCATGTCTGCACCTGAAGACACCAACCGCTGTGGCATCTTTCATAATTGAGAGTTCCGTGGCGTGTGAAATGAGACTGAACAATATAGCACAAAGTCTGAATGATATTGTTAAGCAATATATAAACCTGCACCGCTCAAAAATAGAGATAGTGGAGACAAATTTGGCTGCAAACGCTAAAATGTGTTTGGAAAGCCACAGACATAAACTTGAAATGGTAGAGCAGGTTATAGAGTTGGCATCGCCGCAGAATGTACTGAAAAGAGGCTACTCTATGACAATGAGCGGAGAAAGAGTTATAACAAAGGCATCGGAGTTAAAAGAGGGGGAAACCCTGACAACAATTTTATCTGATGGTAAAATCAACTCAATAATTATTAAATGAAATGACATACGAAGAGGCAATGACACGGCTTGATGACATTCTTTCAAAAATGAAGGAAGGAAACCTGCCTTTGTCAGAACTTACAGAGAAAATAAGAGAGGCAAGAGAGTTAGTCTCTTTTTGCAAGCGGATTTTAACACAAACCACAGATGATGTGGACAAACTTTTGAACAAATAAGTAGCGTATGGAAAAAAAGAAAGAGAGAGCGTGGTGGATTACCGCCATAATAGTTGCAGTTGTTGTTACAGCGATTGCATTATTTATTGAGTATGCTAACGGAATACTCAGACAGATGGTTAATGAACAACTTACAGAGCAAGTCAGGAATCTGAAGAATGTTACCGTCAGTTATGAGGACATTGATGTTAATTTATGGAAAGGCTCGGCATACGTCAAGAATCTGAGGTATTGCTCAAACCCTGATAATGTTCTGTATGATTCAGTGCCTGGGTTCATAGTTGAGGCAAAAATGACACAGTTCCAATTTGTAGGTTACCTTACCTATATGAGAACCAAAAACATATCAATAGGAAAGGTTAGAACCACCGATGTTGTCGCCACAGTTAATTACGGACAACCTGACACCATAGTCCAATCAAAATCTAATGTAAAGTTAGTTGAAGCCAAGGGCGATTCCATCATTCTGACGCATGACACCTTGAATAACAGTCAAATAAGCATTTCAAAAGCGGTGCTTGCGTTTGTCGCCGCAATAAATGTAAATAATGTGGTGGTTGAGAACGGTTCGTTGCGTTTCCGTGCCATAAACTCGCCATTGGAGGCTGATTGTGACAGCCTGTATCTGACTGTCAGAAACTTAGGCTACGATTTTGCAAATGAAGTCATTTCATACAACGATTCCGTTTATGAATGCTCCATCAAGAACATAAGGTTTGTACAGCCTGACGGTAAATACACCCTGACAGTCAAGGAGTTGTATTCAAAAAACACAGAAAACATAACAATTAAGGGAATAAGGCATGTGTGCAACATTCCTAAAGAGAAGTTGGCGGTTGTAAACGGCAAGATTCCTTCTGTTTGGTCAGACCTTAGCATTGATGAGGTCAAGACATCAAAAGTAAACATTGTACGCTCAGTAATTGATGCAAAAATAAAGATTGATTCAGTTAATGTTACAGGAGGAACAGTATCGCTATACAAAGATGACCTGTTTCCGCCTGTCAAGGTGCAAAGACCGTTCCAGGCACTGCTTGCAGAACTTGCAGTTCCATTGGATATAAAAAAGGTGCATATAAAACTTGACAGATTCCATTTCACAATGATTTCAAGTGTGTTTACAAAGGCATCAACAATGCACATGAACAATTTGGACATAGTTGCAAGGAGAATCAGTAATGTAGACCCAAGAGACATTGTGGCTATGGTAAAGGGTTCAATGGACGGTGGCGGAGGTCACATGACACTAAACCTGAGACTGCTTAAAGACCCAAAATGCACTTGGCGTGAACGCATAATATTTGAGAACTCAAATCTTGCCGCCTTCAACGGATTCCTTAATGATTTGGTGGGAGTGAAGGTCGGCGGTAAACTAAGCCGTATGGAGTGCTATGCCGTAGGTGACAGCATGACAGCAAACGGTAACTTTGTTATGGAGTACACAGGGCTTGATGCAGAGATACTTAAGGGGCGTTCCCCAATAAAGGCTCTTCAAAAGAACACCAAGGCATTAAACGGTATTGTAAAAATAGTTATTCCGCCGTCAAACCCAAGAAAAGCAGGGGAGGCACCAAAGAAATACAATGTCAAAGGAAAAAGAAATCTGTACAGCCCATATATGGTTTACCTGTTAAGCCCTATGTTTGACGGCTTAAAGGAGACTATGCTTGCACCTTTCTATCTGAATAAGGAGATTAAGCC
>JAKSNZ010000001.1 GCA_024405855.1 Paludibacteraceae bacterium | reverse complement strand
TAAAGCCTGTTACCATTTCAGGATAAGTTACAGATAGTTTGCTGGTCTTGACATCAAAACTGAATGTAAATTCACCTTTATTTTTAGTTTCTATATTACAATCACCCTTATCTGTCTCCATTGTCCAACCTGTACAATTATCACTTGTCATAGTACCTGAATTGCTAAGGTATATGCCATTGTCCAAAATTTTGAATTTATATGTCTTATTTGCAGACAAAACAACAGAAGTGAAGCCAATATTATCTTCCATCTCCAATTTATTGGCTGAAGCATCCCACTCATTAAACTCCCCAACTAAGGTTAGCGGTTTAATATCTTCAAGTTTGTTAAACCTAACACCCTTATAGTAGTAAACAAGATTTTCCGGGTCTATAGTTGCCTCATACTTATCCTCGTCTGTTCCTTGTCCGATAATATAGCTTTGGAACAATCCTTCTTCCACATTGTAATAATATACATCACAACCATTTACAGATACACCATCTTGTTTCAACATATCAACGCCAGGATAACTTGTAAATGAGCCGTATCCGTCTCCACCATAGAAATAAATCTTTGGCATTTCCCAATTATATCTATTCACATAATAGAATGTTTGGAATGTAGGTTCCGGAACATCTTCCAACGATGCATACCATTTACCTTGACTGCAAACAAGTTTTGAGTAGTCTGGCTCATATTGAGCATCATCTTTACCAAACACAAGATTTCTTGATTTGTTATCTCCGTTATCATTAAAGATACAACTCTTATAATCATTCTTGTTTATTGTAATTGAATACACATCATATCCATACTTCTGTTCTCCTGTATTTTTCATAGGAAGCCCATGCCATTGAGTTTCCTTAGCTCCCCACATATGGATATAAACAGGCTCCCAGTTGTTTGTATTTAGATATTTTACAACTACTGCATCAGGATCTTCCACAAACGATGCAACGGCAGTACCGTCAAGACCGCTTCCGTCAGACTTTATGGTAATTGCAGCATCTGTCAAACTTCCACTTGCCAACACTGCATTAGTCAATGTCCACATTGAAAGTTTGTAGCCACTTTCCGGGAGTGCTGTTATTGTTGCGGTTGAATATTTACCAACTTCAACAGACTCCTTATCCACCGTACCTTTATCCGTATCATCAGAACTTACAAGAATTGTAACTTTCTCATCAGTTGGATATGTTACTGTTAATATTTTGCTGGAATAATCATAACTGAATTTGAAATCGCCCTCATATTCATTTGTTGCAACTTTCATATCACCACCGTCATTCGGAATCTCAAAAGCACCTGTTTCATTGATAGTCTTATCAACTGACTTCCACGCATCATCAACCGTCAATTTAAAGTTATAAGTCTGATTTTTATTCCAACTTATTGTTCCTTCAAAAACACCGTCTCCTGTTGCTGACTTCAATTGAAAACTATCATCCCAACCGTTAAATCCTCCTCTAACAAAAACTTTGTGGGCTTGAGGCACTACTGGTACAATGTCATCCAATGATGCATACCAAGCATTATTGTTATAATCATAATATGGTTTTTCCGCATTCCACAGCTCCATACTTGCAGGGGTCTGTTTGCCATCTCCATTATTAAAAATTATATTGGTATGATTATTTTTATCAAATGATATGCTCCAAACCTCATAATTATAAGAAGTGGCTGTCATACTGGTTTTAGTCATTTCCAAACCTGGCCAATCTTTTATTTTAGCATTGTATAAATAAGCATTAACTTTTGACCATTCAATAGAATTAACAAAATATAATGTTACTACATTGGGGTCAACCTCAAACGATGCTACAGCGGTGCCTGGGTCTGTTGTGCCGTCACTCTTAACTTTAATTGATGAATCTGTAAGATTACCTTCAGCAAGCACAGCGGAACCACTAAGTGTCCAAGTGTCAAACATATAGCCTGCTTTTGGTGTGGCAGTTATGATTGCTGATTGAGTTTCATTAACCTGAACTTCAGCAGGACTTACGGAACCTTGAGAATCATCAGCAGATGTAACTGTAATAGTTGCAGGGTCTGCTGGTGGAGCCGGATATGTTACTGATAATAATTTTGTTGACACAACATACTTAAATTGATACTCTCCGGCAACAGTAGTTGTCAAAGTAGTACGACCTTGATCTTTCGACATCTTTTTGTCAACAAAACTATCTGTATATGTAGTCTCATCGCTACGTGTCTCACTATCTGCCTTAATCTTAAATTGGTATTGTGAGCCTGTTATATTGATTGAGCCCGTATAAGTATCATCATCTGTTGAGTTCTTCAACTGAAACTTATCATACCCGTATGACGAGCCATCTATTATGATGGTGTGAGCAAGAATATCATCTAAAGAAGCATACTGCTGATTATCATATACATATCTCTTGTTTTCATCAAAGCCGAAATTACTGCTTTGACAAGCGTCACCGCCACAATTGAATTTATAACTATTACAATCTCCCTTATGAACACTATAACTATAAATATCATACCCCATTTTTTTATCGCCCGTTTTTGTCATAGTCACACCTGGCCATCCCATTGAGACACTACCTCCCCATATATAAATGTTTACAGGATTCCAATTATCTTTATTGACAAAATATAGTACTATTGCATCAGGGTCTGCTTTAAATGATGCTACAGCGGTGCCTGGGTCTGTAGTGCCGTCACTCTTAACTTTAATTGAAGCATCTGTCAAGTTTCCTTCAGCAAGCACAGCAGAACCTCCAAGTGTCCAAGTATCAATCATATAGCCTGCTTTTGGTGTGGCGGTAATGGTTGCTGTTTGTGTTGCGTTAACCTTAACCTCCGCAGGACTTACGATACCTTGAGAATCATCAGCAGATGTAACGGTAATGGTTGCAAGATCTGCTGGTGGTGTGGGATATGTTACAGTTAACTTATTACCATTCTGAGTGTCATATTTGAATTTATAAGTACCTGAATATGTAGTTTCCAAACTAACATTTCCACCAGTTCCTGATATTACAATTTCATTTGATGTAGATGTAACTTTCCCATTGTCCTTCCCTCTCCATTGAGTTTCAGAACCACTTTTCCGCACCAACTTAAACTCATAAGTTGTACCACCATCTAATGATATGTCTAAGGTATAAGGACTTGAACTGCCAGTGAACTTATTGGCTGAAGTTGACCAATTATTCATAGTTCCTGCCAAATAATAATCAGTAGCATTAACTGCCAACGCACCTAATAGCGTAAACAGAAGAATAGTAAATAATTTTTTCATAAGTATTTGATTATAAGGTTATAAAAAAGTGTCATTAAGCATTTACATGCAAAATGACACTAACAAAATTATAGATTTTTTAACAAGTTTTACCCCCCCCTATGTTAAAAAATGTTAAAAGCCGAAACATTTTTTAACATGTTCCACTACAGTATTCTCTGTGGCTATCTTACAATAATCTTCACGTTTTCTGACTTATTATCAGGGGAATAGAGATAAACACCCGATACTGAAGGGGCGGTCAAAACGGTTTCTGTTCCGTCTTCACTTGTTATGTGGACTTTTTCTCCTGCCTGTACAGGGTTAGGCCAAACAGAAATAGAATTTGAATTGGCAGCCTCTGCACCATTTACATCTGTGGTGACACCCTCTATCCATATAATTTCAGTTGCAAAAGTATCAGAGAAGCCTGTAACTTTAATACCGTTTGTCATAAGTTCAGAGCCTGATTTCCGGCAAGACAGATTTGTTCTATCCTGGAAATTGAGGTTATAAATTCCACTTGGGTCAAGTCCTTGCAGATATATGGTTTTTGAAGTTCCGTCCGCACCGCCGCCAGCCTTGTGGCTGAACAGGAACACAGAGCCTTTGTTTGTATCGGGGTTAAAGAACTCCATACCGTCCCAATGATTACCGTCAGGCATAGGCAGTATGTGATATACATTTGCACCCCTTAATATGGCACGCTGCTTCTCATTATAGAGTTTCCAAGCCTTTTTTGCCTCATCAAACTCAATATCACTCATGTCACGCCCTACGGCACAAGCCATCATGGCACCCATCATTGACGAGCGGAGTACATATTTAGCCCACTCACGCGGATGTGAGGATATGTTTCCTGCATCCTCAGGCGATGTCCAGTCATAGCCAACATCAAATTTCAACTGAACGGGGTTTATCATATATGAATTAGGATAGAACGCCATACGATGATTAAGCGGACCGCCTGAATCCTCCATTGTCATAAAGGTCATTCTACGCAGTGTTGTAAAGTCTTTCAAGGAACCGCCCGCACTGCAATGCTCATAGCGGAAATTGCTGAATCTGGACGTAAGTTCATCCAATATGTAAAGCAAACCCTGATGTGAGGCAAAGTTATTAGCCTTCTCCAAATCAAAATCACTACGCCAATAGTCTATCTTCCAATTCTGAATACGTGTAGATAGTGCATCTATCTGGGCGTTGCGTGCCGATTCATTGGCAATATCCGCACCCAAATATGTGTCACACATATATAGTGAATTCTTTACATTAGGATATTTTGCCTTTGTAAGTGTACCAAAAGTCATACCGTTAGGCCATTTGGATGGGTACGGTTCCCATTTTGTCTCCAAATCCGAGTCAAATTCAGAAGAACTTGCAACACACCACCAATAGTCCATCTTTATAAGACCTACGCCATACTCAGGCAGGTTGTAACGGTTAAGGTAATACTTAATGCCGTTCTCATCATATACATTAAAATGGATTTCTATGAGCGGCTCATTTTCATTGTCACGCAATGTAGCAGGAGCCTCATTCTTCCAGAACCAACGTTTAAGCAGGTTTGCCCCGTCATCTGTAGTGCCTTTATAAACACCTATGAATGAACCTGGCATATCAAGTTGCTTACCGATTTTGCACACCACCTGCTCACCTGACAAGCCCAAATTTGCACTTAGCCTTATATGTTTTGAGTTGTTCTGTGTTTGGGTCTTTATTATTCCAAAATTCCAATCAAGAGCATAGTATAGACCTTTATTGCCTGATTGAATCATTTGCATAGGCAACTCTCCCGTAGATACCAGCCAGGAGTTCTCAACCTGACACATCTGAAAGTACTTTGCACCGATGTTGGTTTTCAAAACGCCTGTTGAAAAATTACCGTCAAGCCCGTTATTGTATCTTGAACGGTTAAAACGCCATAGAACTGCCGATTCAGGGGCGTTTACTTGAATGTCAGAAGCCACAATATCCTCCACGCCAACGGAAACATCTGATGCTGAATTGTTTTTCAGGGTTTGCCAAATATGTAGCGGTCCCTCCTCATCAAGTTTGAAATTTACACTCAATATAAAGTTATCTGATTGGAAATCAGCCGTTATCAAACTGCCGTTTTCTGTCAGTTTGTTATATTGCCACGATACCGCCTTGCCTGATATTTTTGAGAGCATCGGCAGTTGATATGCACCTGATATCCACTTGTAAGTATCGTCAGCGGCATTCAACTCACTTATATACAACTTGTTTTGGTCTATAGCAATCTGCACCTCAGTGTCAGAGTTTGACATATTCTTGTATATGGCAGACTTGCTAAGCACTATGGCATCTTCAGAATATGTCCCCTCCTGGTACTCTGAAAACTCAAGGTCATCAAACCAAATATCGCCAGTAACCTGACTGCCCGTACCCCAATTCCGCTCAACCACGCACCTTATACTTACACTTGTATTGTTACCGCTGTTCCAGATTCCGCTTACATAATCCCACTGCCCAAACTTTTCAGAACGTAGTTGCAACTCTCCCGGAGCGTCATTCATATCAATGTATGCCCACGATGAGTCATCGGTTCTGAAAATCCAGCCACTATATTTATAATAGGTGTTTCTGCTTACACTTATACTTTGGCTTTGAGTTGCAACAAGTGTGCAGAATCCACGCCCCTGACTGTGCAGTGAACGGCTGCCCGTATGTGGCTTTGAGGTATCGGCGGCACTACCGTCCCAAGCGTTCCAATTGTTTGTACCGCTTTCAAAACCCGGATTTATAATAAGATTTGTTGCCGCATAGCAGTTAAATGCAATGGCAACGGATGCCAAAAACAATAATGTTTTTTTCATAAGTATTTAATTTTAAGGTTCAACAAATTTTAGCTCGCAAATATACACATTTTTTAAACTTAGTATAAAAATCAGTGTCAAAAATTCAAAAAATAACTAACTTTGCACCCTATGAGAAAAAAAGCGTTATACACACTATGCGGACTGCTGACGGCTATAGCATTGCACGGGCAAGTGTTTTACACACAGTCATTTAATAAAAATATAAGGTCTGTTCAAATTGAGAACTACAGAATGAATCCACGCTACCCCATCATTGAACTTGGCAGTGACCAAAGCGTTCTCCTTAAATTTGATGACCTCTCACCCGATGCCTCCACCTACGGCTACAGAATAATTCACTGCAACGCCCTTTGGCAAGCGGACAATCTAACTGAATCTCAGTACATTAACGGGTTCACAGGAAGTTTTATTGAAACTTACGAGACCTCCCGAAACACATTTGTACCCTACATTCATTATGAACTTGAATTTCCAAACGCCGATGCCAGCCCAGCCATATCGGGCAATTTTGTAATAGTGGTCTACAATTCAGAAAATCCTGACAAGGCGGTGCTTACGGCAAGGTTTATGGTTCTTGAAAATGCCGTTACGGTAAACTGCAAGCCTACTGCACTTACTGACATTGATGCAGAAAAGACACATCAGCAGTTGGAAGTACAGGTAGACTACCCCCGATACAATATAAACCAGCCGTCCACTGATTTGAAATTGGTTGTTCAACAGAACCGCCGTATTGACAATCAGGTGATTGTTGATGCCCCTACATTCTATCAGAATCACTCCGTCAACTACAAGATGAACAAAGACCTTATTTTTGAGGCTGGCAATGAGTTCCGAACTTTTGACATATCGTCACTCTATGTGCTTGACCGCAATGTTAAAAGCATGGATTTCTTCAAACCTTTTTACCATGCCACCCTTTTCAATGATGAGGTCCGCTCAAAAAAACAATTTGAATCATGGAATACCGTATCGGGCAGATACGTTGTAAACAATCAGAACGGCGACACCCCTGACATTGATGCAGATTATGTTTTTGTGCATTTCACACTGCCTGTTGCAGCACCTTTCCTTGACGGCAAGGTTTACATATTGGGAGAAGCCACAGGTTACAGGTTCACCCCTGAGAACTGTATGACATACAACTATGAATCAAATAGTTATGAGGCGGTGCTGCTGTTAAAGCAAGGTGGTTACAACTATCAGTATGCATACGTTCCAAATCTTACTGACACCGGCAAATTAGGACCGCTTGAGGGCGATTTTTGGCAAACCTCAAATGAATATGCGACATTTGTATATTATCACCCGTTTGGCAGTCTATATGATATGCTTATTGGGTACAACATAACTTATATGAAATAATTTTTTGTTATGAGCGCTTTATACACCATTATTTTATTATTTGTATCAAACATTTTTATGACATTTGCTTGGTACGGACATCTTAAACTGCAATCTGTCAATATAATAACAGACAACACGCCGTTATACCTTATTATTGCTTTTTCATGGATGCTTGCATTGCCTGAATATGCCTGCCAAATACCTGCAAACAGAATAGGTTTTATAGGTAACGGGGGTGCATTTTCTCTTATACAACTAAAAGTCATTCAAGAAGTTATATCAATAACAGTATTCACATTGTTCAGCCTTTTCATATTCAAGGGACAGGAATTTCAATGGAATCACATAGCGGCATTTATTTGCTTAGTGCTTGCAATTTATTTTGTTTTTCAATAAAAAAGTGTTACCTTTGGTTTTTGAACCAAAACTAAAAGAATATGATAGAGAGAATTCTTGTAGTTGATGATGAAGAGGATTTGTGTGAAATCCTCCAGTACAATCTTGAGAACGCAGGGTATCTTGTAGATGTTGCCTACAGTGCTGAAGAGGCTCTAAAAGAGGACCTTACAAAGTATCGTTTGTTTATGCTTGACGTTATGATGGGAGAAATCTCAGGCTTCAAGTTAGGCTCAATGATTAAATCAAACGATGCCACTAAGCAAGCACCCATCATATATCTTACAGCCAAAGACACTGAGGCTGACAAACTGCGTGGCTTTGACATAGGCGCCGATGACTATATTTCAAAACCTTTCTCAATAAATGAGGTGCTTGCAAGAGTTAAGGCTGTAATAAAAAGAACCTATTACGCTGAAACTGATGCCAATATGGTTGAAGATACTGCAACTGGAGAGTCTGAGACCATATCATTTGAAAAACTTGAGCTAAACCTTCAGAACAAGATTGCATACATTGATTCTAAGGAAGTCAACCTTACAAAAAAGGAATTTGAGATACTTGCAATGCTGTTAGGAACCCCCGATACAGTATTTTCACGTGAGCAACTCATAGATACCATTTGGAAGGGAGAAACAGACATGTCAGACCGTACCATAGATGTAAACATAACGCGTTTACGCAAAAAAATAGAGCCTTACAATAAGAATCTTATTACCCGTCAAGGTTACGGATATTATTTTTCCACAAAAAAGTTATAATTTTTTTGTAAAATAAAAAATAGTGTGTAACTTTGCACCGTCTTAAAAACATCGGGATGTAGCACAGTCCGGTTAGTGTACCTGCTTTGGGAGCAGGGGGTCCCAGGTTCGAATCCTGGTATCCCGACAAGTAATAAGAAGAAAAAGGAGTTCGCAAATGCGAACTCCTTTTATTTTAGCGACACGCGTTAAGAACTTGCTCTTAAAAGCGTGGAGATGAAATAAAAGAAAGTGCACGCCATACAGGCGTGCACTCCTTTTTCTTCTTATTCTGGGAGCATCTCAGGATCACCGACCGAAGGGAGGTAATCCTGGGGAGCACCTCAGGTTCATTGAGCGAAGCGAAATAATCCTGGTTATAGAAAAGTCAATCTTTATTATACCACCCTACCATACTCATAAATACAATCGCTCGGTAAATCTATTTCTTCACTCCAAGTCACACACGTACGACTCATATCAACTTGAAAATTGCGATAGAGTCCATACTCATCTTGCAAACTACGAAAGGCAGGAATGGTAGCTATATCTTCATTAAGGTCATAGTGAACTTGCTTCCCGTCATCAAATTTTACCCAAAGAATAAAATTATCTAATGCTTGTATTTCTTGTATTCTAGGAATCATAATGGAGGTAATTTTATCATTACTTGTTTCTGCCACATATCTTTCAACTGTTCTTTATTAAGACTCATCCATTCTTTCACTAATTGTTGTGCACGCTGCGGCAAATCACCATCAATCATATCTAAAGTTTCAATATTAAAAATACCTACATATTCATCATACAAGGCGTGAATATGTGCAGGTTCGTGTTCTTTGGGTTTAAAGAACATTTTTATAATAATTCCATAAAAACGACTAATCTCTGGCATATATTATTCTGTTTTTGCAGTTTTACACTATAAATGGTATCCTCACATATTTCTTGCAAATATATAATAAACTGAAAACAAAACCAAACAAGTATGGAACTTTTTTGCAAAAACACAAAGCAAAACAGGGTCAAGGTTTCAAAACCTTGACCCTGTTTGAAATTCGTCATATCGAACGAAGTGAGATATCTTTAATGACGTTTGAGGCTTAGTTACTCATTCAAAACCGCACGCACAGGGTATCCGCAACTGCGTTTGTTTTTACTTACCATCTGATTACCTGAGCCGAAACTCAAACTGAAGGCGTTGCTACTGCCATCAGGAGATGGACTCCAATAATAGCCGAAATAGACAGTTAATTTGATTTTGCCACTGTCGCACCAGCCCGCGGCAGGAAAAAAGACTGAGTTGCCGGAGTAGTCTCCTTTGCCTGTATAGAGCCTGCCTGCAACACCATATCCGCTTTCTTTTGCAGATTTCCACTCTACAGTGCAGTTTGCAAGAAGTGCGTCAAAATCTTCTTTTGTAGGCATCTGCCAATTATCGCCCCACAGGTTCAAGGCTGTATCATGGTCACCGCCTTGAATATCATCTTCGCCTTCGTAATACTCACCATCAGGGTCTTTGTCTTTTGACATACCCCAGCAGTAGTAGCCACCATATTCTCCTACAGATGCGGCACCTACATTGTACTCAGCAAACTTAGGTCCGTCAGCCCACAGCTGAAGCCATTTAACCTTTACTGTGCCCTCACCCTCTATTCTGTCAGCATAACCCGTAGTTGGTGCCTTTGGTTCCGTAAAGCTTATGCTGTCACAGTTTGCAACCGTATATTCATCTGTGGTGCCATCGTTCATATACACATAAAACTTTTCCTGTGCCATTGCACACATTGCTGTTATAAGTGCAGCAATAAATAGTAAAAACTTTTTCATAGGTGAAATTTGAAAATTATGTTTAGCTTATCTCGTTTCTTTGTTTTTTCGTCATATCGAACAAAGTGAGAGATGTCTGCAAAAATAAAATCACATCATCAACCTATATCCACCGCAGAACAGCACGATAAATGAAAGTGACATGGCAATCATGCCCACAGCAATACCTACCCATGCCATTTGCTTGGTTTGAACCGCACCCGTAGAATAGGCAATACTGTTAGCAGGCGTTGAAACAGGCAGTACAAATGCAAACGATGCGGCAAGAGCAATGCCCATTAGCAGAACTGTAACACCACCCCAAGGGGCAAGATCATCAAGATTTGACAAACCTACAGCCACCATAATAGGCATCATCATTGCGGCAGTGGCAGTATTACTGATGAACACAGACAATGCCCAACACATAAGAGCAGCCAAAATAACCATTAGAACAATAGGCATTGTATCAAACGGAATAGCCTGCACAAAGTGAGAAGCAAGACCTGTCTTTTCCATACATGTTCCCAGTGCAAAACCGCCTGAGAACATCCAAAGTACGCTCCATTCAAGACTCTTCAAATCTTTTGAAGTAAATATGCCTGTTATGCCAAACACCACAGGCGGAATAAGAGCCACAACGCTGGTTTCAAGACCTGTAAGGCGGTCTGTAACCCACAAACCTATAGTAACAATAATGGTTGTTATAATTGTAATGTGTTTCCATTTAGGAAGCGGAGCGGCATCTTTGTCAGCCACAGTGTCAATTTTTATCTTCTTAACAGTAAACGGGAATGCCTTAACAAGTATCAGCCAAGTAATTACTGCAATTATAATAACAACAGGAATCATTACCATTGCCCACTGTCCAAATCCAATGTTCAAATTAAAACCTGCAGGGTCATTCAAATACTTAAGGGCGATGGCATTAGGAGGCGTACCTATAGGGGTGCCAACACCACCGATGGTTGAGCCTAACGCAATAGTAAGGGCAAGAGCGGTCTTACCTTTATCGCCGGCAGGCAATGATTTTATTACAGGAAGAACCATGGTAACCATCATTGCGGCAGTTGCCGTATCGCTTACAAACATTGAAATGGTGGCGGTTGAGAGTAACAATCCAAGCAGAACCCATTTAGGTTTTGTTCCAAAAGGCTTTAGAATTATCTTTGCCATTCTTTTGTCAAGACCATTCGCCGATGCCACCTCTGCAATAACAAATCCGCCAATGAACATAATTATTACAGGGTCAGCAAACGATATCAAAATGTCAGTATATGACACCATATCAGTATTAGGGATATCGGTCATAGCCACATCCAAGCCTCCTGTTGATACTGTGAATAGCATCAAAAGCATAGATGTTATACTTGTAACCCAAGCCGGAACAGGCTCCAATACCCAAAATAGTGCCGTAAATACAAAGATGGCAGCCATTCTGTGTTCTGTAACTGAAATATCACCCAAAAACAGCCACTCTTCAGGCATAAACCAAACTGTGGCAGCCAATACAACTGCCACAATTGCATAAATAAGGTTCTTATACTGCTTCATGATAAAATCAGTTTCTTCTGCCAAAAATTCTCAGGATATACAGGAACAGGTTGATAAAGTCAAGATAAAGTGACAACGCCCCCATAAGAGCAGCCTTTTTTGCTGTGTCATCAGCCACCTCACCGTACATTTGAATCATTTGCTTGATTTTCTGTGCATCGTAAGTGGTAAGACCTGCAAAAATAACCACACCTATGATTGAAATTATGAAATCAAACATTGAATTCATAATGAACATATTGACAATCATGGCAATAAGCAGACCGATAAGTGCCATAAGTGAGAATCTGCCTATGCCGCTCAAATCCTTCTTTGTAAAGGAGCCTATGAGTGCCATTGCCGCAAACATTCCTGCTGTTACAAAAAATGCCGATGTTATTGTCTGTTGTGCATAAACAAGGAATATGGAACTCAAAACCATACCATTAATAATTGAGTACCCGCCAAACATCAACCCTGCCGTAGCAAAAGAGAGTTTGTCAATTCTTGCCGAAAGTACCAACACAAGTACAAGTTCAGCAATGAAAAGAATCCAAATGGCATACGGATTCCCAAAAATCATATTCAACAACACCTCAGAATGTGCGGTGTAATACGCCATCAGACCTGTCAAGGCAAGAGCCAAAGTCATCCAGCCATAAACATTACGCATCAGTTTTCTTGTTACATCCGATTCCACAATTGTGTAGGATGAAAGTTCTTCTTCATTAAACATAATACTAATTAATTAAAAGTTAACTATTTATTGCTGTCCACAATAAGTCCTTCAGAGTCTCAATCCCCTTTCCTGCCACTGACGATATAAACACACAAGGTATATCAGGCAGTTTCTTTGCAATTTTCTCCTCATCCTTTTCAGTTATCAAATCACATTTTGTAATTGCAAGAACACGCTCCTTATCAAGCAGTTCAGGGTTATATTGCCTTAATTCCCCTAAGAGAATTTCATAATCTTTTTTAACGTTCTCCGATGTGGCAGGAACCATAAACAGCAGTACGGAGTTCCTCTCTATATGCCTTAAAAACCTGATTCCTATACCTTTACCCTCATGTGCCCCCTCTATTATTCCAGGTATGTCAGCCATAACAAATGACTTGCTGTCCCTATATGACACTATACCTAAATTAGGTTCAAGTGTTGTAAAAGGATAGTCCGCTATTTTAGGCTTGGCAGCCGATACCACAGAAAGCAGCGTTGACTTGCCTGCATTAGGGAAACCCACCAATCCCACATCTGCCAGCACCTTTAGTTCAAGAACCACATTACGCTCAATGCCAGCCTCTCCCGGCTGTGCAAACCTTGGGGTTTGAAGTGTGGATGTACGGAAATGCCAATTACCTTGTCCGCCTCTGCCACCTTTCAAAAGTATTTCAACTTGCCCGTCCTCTGTAATTTCACAAAGCGGCTCACGTGTGTCAGCATCGTAGGCTACAGTACCAAGAGGCACCTCAATTGTCTTATCTTCACCGTCTGCACCAAAACTGCGGTTCTTACCGCCTGCCTCTCCGTTACCTGCAAACACATGACGTTCATATTTAAGGTGTATCAGTGTCCAATAGTTTCTGTTACCTTTAATATAGACATGTCCTCCTCTGCCGCCATCGCCCCCGTCAGGACCACCCTTAGGCACAAACTTCTCTCTGTGCAAATGCGTGGAACCTGCACCACCATTTCCTGAACGACAGAAAATCTTAACGTAGTCTATAAAATTTGAATCCACAATTAGAAATAAATAAATTATGAATCGTGGAATCGGTGAATCGGTGAATCGGAGAACCGAAAGTAAATATATCGATTAACCGATTAACCATTTCACCGATTAACCGAATCAATCTCATTGCAAATGCGTTCAAACACCTCTTCCATAGTTCCTGTACCCTTAATTCTATGGTGCTTTTTCTGACGGTCATAGAATTGTATTACAGGAAGGGTTTTAGTCTCATAAACCTGAATACGCTCATGAATGGTCTGTAAGTTGTCATCGCTACGGCCTGATGTCTTGCCTCTATTCAAAAGACGCTTTACCAATTCATTGGTATCAACATCAATATTAAGCATTAAAGACACCTTTAAGTTCCTGTTTTTCAACATTGTATCAAGAGCCTCAGCCTGTGTCAGCGTACGAGGGAAACCATCAAAGATAAAACCATTTGCGGTAGGATACATATCCAAATGTGCATTAAGAATACGTATCATAAGGTCATCGGGGATAAAATGACCTTTACTAATAAGTCCGTCAGCCAATTTGCCGATTTCAGAACCTTTGGCTATCTCCGCCCTCAAAATATCGCCCGTTGAAAGGTGTACCAACCCGTACTTTTTCTCTATCAACTCACTTTGAGTACCCTTTCCTGAACCAGGTGCTCCAAAAATTACAACGTTTAACATTACTTAAGTAAAAAAATTTTCGGTCAAAGTTACAAAAACTTTTTCAATTTACCACGCTACATCTGTCAGCTGAAGACATATATACATGATAAGTTTTCAACGGTTGTGCCGCAGGCCCTTTATTTACATATCCGCTACCGTTTCCAATTGAAAATTGTGAACCGCAAACTGGACAATTCATAAAAAATCCGTCCGCTTTCAGTACAATATCCTTCTTTGCCTCATACGGACAACACATATCAAAAGCATACAACTTATCATCTGTAGCCCTTGTAACCACCACTCCACTATAGCCGTATGCCCCGATACCGGGTGAAAGCACTGCCGGCGATTTACTGTTGTACACTTTACAGTTACCCATCAACCCCTCTCTTAACTCCTTGTCCGCCCCCGTTGGAGATACGTCAATAAGGAAACTGACTCTTGAATACGGAATGTTTGTATTTTCAACAACATTATTACACGCAGTCAGTACAACCGTCAATAGCAGCAATATATATTTTATATTATTCATAGATTTTCAACTTAAAACTTCGTTAAGTTCGTCATATCATACAGTTCCCCTGTGGTTTCCGCTATGATTTTGCCACAGATATCTTTATGGTGTGAGCGTTCCTGCACATGCTCCTGAGTGGAATACTTAACAAGCAACTCATTGCACTGCGTTGTGCCAAACTTCTCCTCTACACGGCGATTAAGTTCCCTTACAAGTTTATATGACGCCATTTTTCCGTCCATATCGTCAGGTTTGTCATAACCTTTCAATATACCAAGCACCATAAAGCCACCTGTAAGTGCTCCACATTTCTGGCGAAGTCTTCCCATTCCGCCTCCAAATGTACCTGATATACGTTTTGCAAGCGTAGGGTCAAGTTTACACTGGTCAGCAAATGCCAACAGGACAGACTGAGAACAGGCATAGCCCTGATTAAAATAGTCTAATGCCAATTTTATAGTATCTTCTCTGCTCATAAACCTTTATTTTCTTCAAAATTACAAAAAAATATAAAAACAACTAATTTTTTTTGTTTTGTTTTTATTTTGTAGTATCTTTGCAGTCTCAAAATTGAGGAGGTTCCGTAGCTCAACTGAATAGAGCGTCACACTACGGATGTGAAGGTTCAGGGTTTGAATCCCTGCGGGATCACAGAAAAAGGAGTCTAAAAGACTCCTTTTCTTTTTATATCAGCAAATTACAACAAATTTGTGCTGCGTTTCACAAACTCACTTAACGCCTCACCCTTTAACATTCCGTTTGCAAGCAGTGCAAGGTCAATAAGTTGGCGAACCTTTGGTTCAGAAGCGGCAAACTGAGAATAGATGTCTGTTTTCTGTTTCTCAAGTTCTGATTCACGTGCCTCTTGGGTCTTGATTGCATCTTTCTCAACCTCAGGAATTTCTTCATCTTTCTTATCCTTGTGCTTTGCCTTAAGTTCTTCAACTTGTTTTTTGCATACCGCTATTTCATCATTAATAGGGGCTACCTTAGCGTCAAGTTCCGCAGCCTGTTTCTCCACAATGTCTTTAATTAGAGAGTGGTCTGTATTTAGCACAAGTGTATATGAATCAGGCATAGAGCCGTAGAATCCCATCATACCGCCCTGCAATGCGGACATCTCTTTCATACGGCGCATCCACTCATTTTGAGTGATTACAACAGGCTGTGCCTCAGCACCCATAGCATTTAATGACACTATAAAGTCAGCCTTGTCATTCTTTGGTGCCTGTGATGAGAATATCTTTGTCATTGCCGCCTGTTGTGCATCGGTGAGTTCAACTTTTGCGGCATCTTCCTTAACTATAAGACGGTCTATTGTATCGGCGTCAACCCTCACATAGCGTACCTTTTCATTCTTCTGCTCAAGTTTTGAAGCAAGATGAACGTCAAGTTGGTCATTGAACAGCAGAACGCTGTAGCCTTTTGCCTTTGCCGCCTCAATGTAACTGTATTGGGCATCGGGGTCTGCGGCATAAAGATAGATGATTGAACCGTCCTTATCTGTTTGATTAGCCTCAACAAGTTTTTTGTACTCATCGTATGTATAATACTGTCCGTCAGTGGTTTTGAACAGATTGAATGCGTTTGCCCTTTCATAGAACTTATCTTCAGTAAGCATACCGTACGATATAAAGATTTTCAGGCTGTCCCATTTCTCCTCAAACTGCTTGCGGTCATTTTTGAATATATCTTGCAGACTGTCAGATACTTTCTTGGTTATATGGGCTGAAATTTTCTTTACATTGCTATCGCTCTGCAAATATGAACGGCTTACATTCAGCGGAATATCAGGCGAGTCAATTACGCCATGAAGCAATGTCAAAAAGTCAGGCACAATACCCTCTACGCTATCTGTAACAAACACCTGATTGCAGTAGAGTTGAATTTTGTTCTTCTGTAACTCAATGGTATTCTTGACTTTAGGGAAGTACAGTATACCTGTAAGATTAAACGGATAGTCAACATTCAGGTGAATATGGAACAGAGGCTCATCTGCGTATGGGTACAACTCTCTGTAGAATGCTGTGTAATCCTCCTCTTTCAGGTCAGCAGGCTTTTTAATCCAGGCTGGTGCCGTATTGTTAATTATGTTATCATCGGCGGTATCAACTTCTTTACCGTCCTTCCACTCTTTCTTCTTTCCAAACACAATTTCAACAGGCAGGAACTTGCAGTATTTTGTAAGCAACTCCTGAATACGGTTGTTTTCAAGAAACTCCTTGCTATCATCATCAATATGAAGCACAATATCAGTACCTATACCCTCTTTCTCACACTCTTCAAGTTCAAAATTAGGATTTCCGTCACAACTCCAATGAACAGCCTTTGAACCCTCCTTATATGATTTTGTAAAGATTTCAACCTTATTACTTACCATAAAGGCAGAGTAGAATCCAAGTCCAAAATGTCCTATAATGGCATTTGCGTTATCCTTGTATTTATCAAGGAACTCTCCTGCACCTGAAAAGGCAATCTGATTAATGTATTTGTCAATCTCCTCCTCTGTCATACCTATACCCTCATCCGATACGGTAAGTGTGCCGGCATTCTTATCAACGCTGACCTTGACTTTTGGATTCTTCAACTCACCCTTGTACTCTCCTACACTGCTGAGTGTCTTCAACTTTTGTGTTGCATCAACTGCATTTGACACTAATTCACGCAAGAAAATCTCATGGTCTGAATACAAAAACTTCTTGATAACAGGAAAAATGTTTTCCGATGTTACCCCAATATTACCTTGTTGCATAATTTATAATGTTTTAGTTTTTTGTCCGTAATTGTTATTGCAAAGAGTGTGCCAATTGCATAATTATGACATCTTGGCACAAAAACTACAGGACAAACTCATGTTCAACAAACTTCAGCAGTTTTTCAGCACCTCCGCCCGGTATTACATGGGCTATGGCTTCAGAGAATGTGAACCAACGGGCTTCATCAACCTCAGATGTGGACATACCGCTAAGGTCTTCAGAATCAACGGTTGTAAGGAAATTAACCATAAGGGTGTTGGTCTTGGCAAAATAGTAGGTATAAAGAAATCTGACGGAAGAAGGCTTTATATGCATCTCCTCCATCATTTCACGGGGCAAAGCATCCTCTGCGGTTTCACCAATATTAATATAGCCTGCCAAAAAATTGAACTTTTCACGCCCGTACTGCCGCATCATCAGCACCTTTGTCTTATCCTTATTAAATATTGCAGTGCAAACCGCCACATTAAATTTAGGAAAACGATACTCATTACATGTCTCACAAAATGGGACAAGTTCTGTTTCCCCGATACAAGGCTTCAAAACCAACGGAGAACCACAAACGCTGCAATATTTATTAATTGGAAACATAGTATTCTTGATATATATCCCTCAGCCCTCTGCCTTTATTGTCATATTCAAATCCGTGACCAACCACAAATCCGCCTGTCATTTCAAACCCTACATAATCAGGCTCTATATCAAACTTTCTTTTACCTCTCATATTAAGAAGCACCGCTATCTTACATGATTTAGCCCCTTTTGACTGTAGATACTCCTTAAATTTGGTCATTGTGTTGCCTGTATCTATTATATCCTCAAGCACCACAATATCACGCCCTTTGACAGGTGTTGTCAAAGGCATCTCCTCTGTTATATTGCCGGTGCTTTCATTGCCTCTGTACGATGACCACTTGACAAACGCCATCTCATTAGGAACGCCCATCTCCATCATAACGGCAAAGGTAAACAAGGCACCGCCGTTAAGCATACATATATAAAGGGTGTCAGGCTTATTGTCAGCCTTAATCTGCTGTGCCAACTCCTTTATCCTGCGGTCAATATCACTGCAATCCAGTGCTTTTGCAAATTTATGTCCTTCTATTTCTATTATATTCATGGTGATTCGGTGATTTGAATTTATGCATCAGCAAACGCCATGCCGTTATCAAGTTTGGTCTCAAGTTTAGTGTATTCCGTATATAAATGTTCTGAAATTCTGGAAGCATATTGTTTGGCAGTCTGCTTTGCACCCTCAAGTGAATGAAGTGCATAGTTGCCACAAGTGGCAGGAGTGGTGGCAGGAACCTCTGTCTGCTCCATAATCCAATCAATGGCTTCAAGCATATAATCACGCATTGAGAACTCTGTGTAGCCGTTATCACGCATAATTATGTAAAAACCTGTAAGACAGCCCATTGGACCTACATAAACCACATCGCCCTTTATTTTGTCATTATTGCGGAACCATGTGGCAAGCAGATGTTCAAGAGAGTGTGCCGCCTTCTGCTCCATAACAGGCTCTGCATTAGGCTCTGTAAATCTCATGTCAAAGGTAATGAAACCTTCATCGCGGCGCGATACATAAATACCTGGCTTTAAGTTAGTATGGTCAATTTGAAAAGATGCTATTGCTTCCATAATTTATCTCACCATATCGGGGTCTATATCATTTATATGTGTCTTAGAACAATATTTTTTAGTTTCTGCCGCCACCACACCACTAAGAGCAAGCACGCAAATAAGATTAGGTATTGACATCAGGGCATTGGCAATGTCAGAAAGAAGCCACACTGTGTTAAGTCCCATAATTGAACCTATCATAACTGCCGCTATCCATGCAAGTTGAAACCATTTTATAAGTTTTGTTCCACCCAAATATTCCATACATCGCTCGGCATAAAATGACCAACCTAAAATGGTGGAAAACACAAATGTGATAATGGCAACTGTCAAAAAATGAGAACCCCACGAATGAATTTTTCCAAATGCCATTGTAGTAAGCACCGCACCATGCTCAAAATCAATATCGGGGTAAGCAATAACACTTGTAACAATTACAAGTCCGGTAAGGGTACAAACTACCAAAGTATCCCAAAATACCGCTGTAGAAGATATAAGTGCCTGACGTACAGCATTATCTGTTTTAGCAGACGCTGACACTATAGGAGATGAGCCAAGACCTGCCTCATTTGAGAACAATCCACGAGCAAGTCCGTATCGCATTGCAAGCATAAAACCTCCGCCTATCATACCTCCCTCTATTGCTTGCGGAGCAAACGCAGATTTCATTATAAGTTTAATGGCAGGACCTATATATACACCATTAATGCACAACAAATAGATGCAACCCAATATATAGAAACCAGCCATAAACGGCACCATCCACTCACATACTTTTGACAGCCATTTAATTCCGCCAAGCATAATAGCCCCAACTATAAAAGCCATTATAAAGCCTGTGACATACGGGCTTACACCTGTGTTGTTTTCAACAAGAATAGCAACAGAATTGGCTTGATTAAGATTGCCTATACCAAATGCGGCACAAATAGTGGCAACGCAAAAAAACACTGCAAGTCCACGTTTATGCAAGACCCTGTCAAGTACAACCATTGCACCACCAATCATCCTGCCTTTTTCATTCTTAACACGATATTTAACGGCAAGCAATGATTCTGCATATTTAGTGGATATACCTAAAAGACCAGTCAAAAAGCACCAGAATATGGCACCAGGTCCACCCATAGCCACAGCGGTTCCAACTCCAATTATGTTACCCGTTCCCATAGTGGCTGCAAGAGCAACCATAAGAGCGCCGAAATTACTTATCTCACCAGAACTTGACTTATCTCTGGCTACTGATAGTTTTACAGCAAATAACATTTTACGCTGAATACCACCTGTACGCACGGTCATCCACAGATGGGTTCCTATAAGAAGCAGAGCCATAGGCACGCCCCATATAAAGTCACCCATCATACGCAATATGTCATCAACAATCTCTATCATTTAGCCCATTCTAACGGAATGGCACTCAAAGTGCCTTCATTCAATACAAATTGGTAACTCTTGAATTTGTACACCTTACTCTTTGAGGCAGAATAGTACTTTACATACATTTCCTCCACATCTCCAGCCACAGGAACCTTAACCTCGTAAACAAAGTGTGTGGTTGCATCAGGGTCAAGCAGTAAAAGGGCACGGCAACTCTCACCTGCAAACAACGCCAATTCATCACCTGCTACAACCGTTATATCTTCAGGCAAAGAGTATCTGAACACCATAACTTTCTCCCCTGACACTTTGTTTGATTCATTTGGAATATACGGGTCTGATGCCAAACCCTTAATATCGTCATTTAAGAAACGGAACTCGTCCACCCAATATATTATTCTGCTGTTTCTGGAGTCAAAATAAGCCAACTTTATCATTTGATTATCACTCTTAGGTCTGTATATGCCCAAATAGAACCTCATACCAAACGAAGTCTCCTTAGGTTTACATACACCTACGCATACATCATTACAGAATGCCGCCATAATGTCAGCCTCCGCAATATTATCAGAAGGCATAACAATAATATTCATTGTGGAGGTTATGTCTTTATCCTTGTCAGCGACTTTCCAATCAGGAGCCTCATCGTGCGAACTCCAGTTTACTTTCCATTGCGGTGCACGTTCCACCGTATATGGGGCATGAGGTTCAACAGGTTCCTGCTCCGATTTTTTACAGCTCGCCATTACAACGGCAATAAACGCCGCAAACATCAAAACTCGTGTTTTCATATTGTTTGTCATTTTATAAGTTTATAATCAAATTTTTCTCCGTTAACATATACAGTGGCAGTGTATGTGCCGTGCTGATAGTTCTCAGCACCAGTAAATGTGTATTGCCACAAACCGTCAGCATCAGCCTCCGCTCTGTAACTCCACAGTCCAATGCCGGTTGTTGTATTGATATTAATCTCAATCACATCACCCTTCTTAACCACAGCCTTGAATGTAAGTTTATCAGCAAACGGATTAGGGAACACTCCTACACTTACCTCTTCAAATGGTATAACCACAGGATTGTCAAGTGTACCTACCGATGCCAATTTTGAAACATACTTAATTACAGGCTTGCTCTCCTTGCTACCCATTGCTCCACTGTAACGGAAACTCATTACGCTGCCCTCATCAGCCGATGTAAGCATCAGGAATCTGCCATGATTGTCAGCGGTTGCCGCTCCAACCAACTCATCTCCTGCGTACGCCTCAAGAACATCGCCCTCTTCAGCACCTTCAACAGTTGCTATCAAAGGCATATTGTGGCTACGCTTGAAGAACTCATTAGACTCAATTTCAGCAGACCTAAATCCAGGAGTGTTTACCTCAACATTCTGATACCTGATTACAGCGGAATCAGCAGCCTGCTGATACAGCATATAACCTGTTCCTGGTTTCAAATGAGTAAGGGAACCTACCCACTGATAGTTATTATCAAGCATTGCAAATGTCTTGTAACCCTTTATAACATCACCAGGAGTTTTCTTATCATAAGCACCAAGTGCGGTGGTAACATCCTGTGTATGCTCACACAGATACGGCAGATAGTTCCAACCCTGACCTACCTTTACAATGCGTTCACTCTCTTTAAGCGTTGTGCCGTGAATGCCAAACTTGCCGTCATTATGTACACGGAACATAAAGACACGCTTATTGTCAAAGATAAAGTCATTTGTAGTCCACTGACCATTCTCATAACTTGACAAATCATCCTCAACCTTTATAAAGTCTCCGTGAGTAAACTGGTAACTATGTGTAAACGCACCCTTGAAACTGCCGCCGTCATTATCAGGGGCAATATTGAAACTTACCCAGTTCCAGCCCGCAGATATAGGATATTCAGCAGAACGCAGTTGGGTTGATTTAAGTATTATAGGTTCATCAGGTGTTCCTACAATTGTATTTGCCTCAAATTTGATTCCTTTTCCTTCTGGTGACAATACAAACATTTGACCTGTTGACGCTCGCCACAATACAAACCTGATGTTGTCACCTCTTGACAATGCTCTTTTGAAATCAGCATTCTCACTGCTCTTCATATTCATGAACAGCATTGTACCCGTCTTTGTTTCCGTAATATGCTCAACATCAATACAAATTCCACCCAAATATGCAGCCACAATGTCAGCGGTGTCAGTGTCAAAGTATACAATTGAAGAGTTTCCTATTCTGGCTCCCTCAATCTGTACCTTTGCAAACATATTCATAGTTTCATTTGAGTCAACCATAGGGTCTTCCTTCCATGATGGAGAAATGGCTTTAACAGTAATGTTCACCTTAAGAGGCTCACTCAGTTCATTGTCATCTGTAACATGAATAATTGCCTCATATTCACCTGGTTCAAGTGCGTCACTTACACGGAATGTAAACGGCAAATGCTCAAGAGGGCTTAATGAACCGCGGTCATTTGATGCTGTCAGCCACCAAGGCAAATCATTTATATAGAAGTTCTGTTCTATACCGCTTTGATTTATCACCTCCAAATCAAAGGTGCAACCCTCTCCCTCATTAATGGTGTTCTGCAAATATCTTGCAGACCATACTACTACATTCTTGTCAACAAACAGTGTCCACTGCATTGGACTTTGCTGGATGTTGCCTGCCAAGTCCTCCACATCACGTACCGTAATAAATACGTTCTGCTTATTAATCTGTTGCTCAGCCATCTGAAGATTTATTACAAGTTCATTCTCCTTGCCAACCCAGTTGAACCCATATTTGACTATATTTCCCTTTTCATTTACAGGAGCACCGTCAGGGAACTCTTCTATCTTTGCCGGGAAGTCTGAGTCAGGGTTAAGCACAACTCTGTCATTATCTCCGTGCTTAACCACATTGCCATTCTCATCATATCTGATTCTACAGTTATATGGGCAGTACTCTGTGGTGTATTTGCTACCGTCATCTGCATACACGCGGTATGTGAACGGCAAGTGAGTTATAAGACCCATCTCCTTATCATTTGGCGTATTCAGATAGAAACTCTTAAGGTACTTATCTGACAAGGCAACCTCCCAGAAGGTAACTTCAGCAACAGTACCATCATACTGTCCTATCTCTATGCAGTCTCCGCTCATACTTGGACTCTTGATGTTATGTGCATTGAACTGTGCCACATTATTACCGTCAATGAACATCACACCCTTACCTACCGCATGGTTCGCCGACAACGCAAAGTAGTGCCATTGGGCATCAATCCAAGAACCTTTGCAGTTAATGGTATCATTCCCGTTTATCATTGTCATAGAACCGTCTGTCAGTTTTAACTGCATATTCTTTGATGAAAGCAGATTCAGTGAGTCTCCTGCCTGTGGCTTTGTATTAACCTTAAACCACATAGTGTAGGTAAAGTCACTGCCTTCAGGCACGCTGAAGAAGTCTCCCTTCAATTTCAGTGACTTATCCTTAACAGGTATTGACTTGCCTTCAGGATATGTCCACTCTGTGTTATTGAGTGTCATCACCACTCCACCTGCAAGGTCTTTTGCTGTCTTACCCTTACCCTCATTCAGCGGATAGTATGCCACAAGTCCGTCTTCATAGCCTGTAAGTTTCTTGTTTGCCAATGCTTCCACTTCATATTGTGATAACACCCTGCTCCATAAACGAGCCTCAAGCATACAGCCCTTGAACGGATTGTCCTTCTTCTCAAAATGTCTGCCTAACCATACAGGTCCCGTTCCCTTGTATCCGTTCAAACTTATCGCTCCGTTTCCAGGTGTGGAATTCACCCTGTCATCATTAACATACATGTTAACTTCGCCTGATTCATTCTCGTATGTTACCACTATATGGTTCCATTCATTGATGTAGAGTTTGTCAAGTGCCACTGATTTGGTAATACACATAGTGTCTTTTTTGGAGTTCTCCACATACAAGTACATTTTGCCGTCTTTTTCATCCTTAACCTGCTCTATTGCAAAATAGGCATCTTTATTACCTTGTATAACGTATGTCATACTGCTTGCAGTGTCAGGCTTAACCATAAAGTCAACACTGAAGTCCTTGTTTGAAAGGTCTCTTGACAGTTTGGTTGCAGCGTAACTTGACTCCTTGCCCAAGAACCGCAGTGATGTGGTGTTGGTTATCTGTGAGGTATTAGTATAACCTGTTATCTCAAAGTTGTTGTCCTCATCCAAATAGTTTGCGGCAATGTCCTCACTGAACGGAATTGATACATAGTCTCCCACTCCCAATATTCCGTTAGCAGGTGTGGCTACGCCAAACAGTTGCGGACGGCGAGTATCTTTAAGACCGCTTCTCAGTTCTGAAGGACGGGTTATGAATGAACTACCTAACCTACAGTAACTTACTGCACGCAGGTCATACTTCTGTTCCATAGGGTCACGCTCTCCGTAGAACTTATAGTTCTTTATCTGACCGTTCATTATCATCTCCTTATTGCCGCTTGCCTTCTCATACAGGGTACTGTCTGCATAGAATGAGCATAGTGTAACCCAATTGTCATCACTCTCTGTGTTCAGTTTATACTGAAGGTCTATGTGGTCAAAGCCGTCATAGTTAACATCAAAACCGTCTATCTCAACCGGGGTGTAGTAGCCTGTCTCATCTTTTGGGGACATGGTGTTGAGAATCCAGTTCTTTACAGGCAACGCCATATTTACAGGAGTTGACAGAGGCTGGTAATGAACGCTAAACTTGGCTGTGTCCTGCATAAAGAAATCACAATCAGAACGTAATATCAAGCCTATATCATCATAGTCGTATGCCTTGCCGCGTCTTACCTCCATTGTCTTCTTTACAGACTCGCCTGGAAGCAACTCAAAACTAATACCTCCCTTGATTAAGTAACCATCAATGGCTATTACAAGACCGTCCCTGTTGGTGGCTTCATCCTGACGGAGCGTGAATGTTGTTGCCATAAAGTCATTCTCAAATGTTATGTCTGACTCATTGCTTATGGTAAGTTCATACACCGCAGGCTGGTCCATTGGAACATTGCCTATCTCCCTTGTATTTATTGTAACCGTTGGGTTATCTATACGCAGTGTTGCAGGGGCAAGTTGTGTGCCTGGCATATATACTTTGGTAACATCAGCATCTTCATACGGACAACGGGTGGCTCCTCCAAGGCGTGCGAATATGAAATCCACGTAGTGTTCTCCATCATCATCCGTTCCACTGTATGTGTGTTTTCCACCTTTCGCATCATCATAAACATCCTTGTAATCATCACTTTCCACAAGACTGTTATCCTTTAGGAAATATACTCCTATATCTTCATAACTGTATTCTGCGGTCTGCAAAACAAAACCTGATTCTTTTGAGAAACCTTTCTTACGTTCAGGGGTCTCAGTGAAATTAACATTAACAAAAGGGTCAATACTTAATTCCACATTAATAGTGAAAGCTTCACAAACATAAAACAAGTCGGGACTCATCGCACCTTTAACTAGAGAAGTTAAAAGTTCGGGTACCGCTTCAACCAATGGATCCCACATCCAACCGTCAGTATGCCCAGATGCAAGTTCCGCCTTGTTATTGTAACTTATCTCTGTATCTGATGTTAATGAATATGTAGTCGTGGGTTTACCTGTAAGTATGGCAGTGTATTTTTTCTTTTCATTATCTGCCACAGCCAAATACCATTGTGCAATCAGAGTATTGTATTGTTTTACCTCATCCACATATATACCTTCAGAACCTTCTGGCTTAAACCATTTATATGTTTCCTTCGTTCCAAATAAACTATCATCAGTACCTACAAGGCTATGGTAAATAGATTTTTTTGTCTCATTTGCAAGGTTCTGCCAATATGAGTCATCCTGACTGCCTACCATAAGCAGCGAGTTGCGCTCCTGATAGCATTTTGGAATAAGAGTACCTAAAATGTAGGTCTGTGTATATACAAATTTAACAGGTAATTCTCTTCCTACTTCCATCTGTTCTCTTACTACCAAATAGTATGGAGCATCCTCAGTAGGCTCTGCCAGCAGATGTGCCTTTCCCGCCTCAAACATTGGCTGACAATGGTTATAGGTGGTACTGTCCATTATTACCACCGCATCTGTCATAGCGGCATACATCTGACTGCTTGCACCTATATATACATCAGCCTCAGAGCCCACCATAAGAGGGTCATTTGATGTGGTGATTTTTTCTGCAGTTGTAAATGTATATTCAGCAACTTCGTGTCTCTTATAACCTGTTTTTATAGTGGTTTCCCAATAATTCTTTGCGTTAGACCGTATTATGGCGGCGCTTGATGAATTCTGTACTCCACCCCCCATAGGTGCAGCAATTATTCCAGTACTAAACCAAGAGTCATCTCCATTTGTTGCTCCCAAATTAACACCTCCAGTAACTTCAAGATCATAACTATATGCGGCATTGTATGTGGTTCCACCCTCAACGTATGCATAACTGTTTGCTCCATACGGGTCTCTCAATACATCTGAAACACATATATTCTCAACTAATGTTTGAACTGTGGATGTGCCTTTTAACCTTGACCCGACAATATAGCCCTTTACAGGTGTTGAATAGACGTACAGACCATCCTGGTCAATGCGTAGTTCCAACTGCCGCAAGCCCTCTTCTCCGCCAAGCACAAATGACGGATTGTCAACTCTATATACAAATGAGGCTCTTTTAGTTGCCTTGTTGATTGGTGCGGTCAATGTTTCTCCATTGACGCTCATTCCATTAAACAGCACTATATCCCCCTCTTCCAAATCAACCTGCCACTGACGTGCCTCTGACTTGTCATTATTGTAGTAATATTTCTCTCTTGCCGCTACTGAGAGCATATATGTCTGATTTGACTTGAATACAGGATAGCCGAACATATAACTTACATTGACTACCTTATCTATTGTGTCGTGCTTGACAATGTTTATGGTTGTGTCCATACCATTATACGTGATAAGGCTCATACGCTCCTCTCCCAAATAATCCTTTGGCATACCATACAACAATTGATTGTATATCAACTCTATTGGGGCACGATATGTAATGGAATAGGTATCATTGTAAACCAAATTGTCTCCAGTGAGGAGATTAGGTATGGAATCCATTGGAGTTACACTATTAGTCAAGTCAAGAACTTGTGCGGTCATACCTACAGGGAACAGAGTAGAGTAACCCTCTGCCGTAGCCTGAACTATCTTATATTTTACAGGGAACAACTCAACCATATACTCACCTGTAACAGGGTCTGGATGTACGGTTATGCGTTTCAACTCTGTATGCATAGTTGTCTTGTACTCCTTATCAATATGGGCATATACTGTGTCCTTAGTTTTAATGTCAGGGTCTGTGGGGTAATGTACCAAATGGGATATTTTGTCCCCCTCCAACTCTAACACAAGAGTAATGCTGTCTCCAAGTGTGTTAATTGACCCCTTTTGTAATGTCAAAGGCTTCTCCCCCTCTATCTTACCTCCCGTAACACGTCCAATCAGTGTTACTTTGGTTTCATCATATATGCGCTGACCTGCCACATCCTCTATAATCTTCATCTCCTTATGACCGCCTTCATCAGTAAAAAAGCCCTCATTTGCAAAGTTATGACCTGCCTTGAACACCTGTATTGTTGTTGTTCCGTGTCCAAAACCCTCTGTGGCCGGTACAAGCAATGAGAAGTTTCCTGACGCATCGGTCTTTACCGGCTCTCCTACTTTGTTTATAACCGTGTTCCCGTTTATCCTGAACATTGCGTTTTGCACAGGAACTGTGGAGTGGTCATATAACACACGACCGCTGAACTTGTGTACTGAAGTATTAATGAAACTGATATTGGTTGCGTATGCTGTGGAGACATTTGTACCGGCAAGTGCCACAACAATATCCCCTTCCACTCCTGCAAGAGTATTGAATGTGCTGTTATAGTCATCAGAAGGATGTACTGTAAATGTACTATGTTCCATTATATTCAGACTGTCAATGGTGTAAGAACCATCTGTATTAGTTACAGTTTTACGCAACACCTCTTTTACATCATCTGCAAACACACCAATTGTAACTCCACCACACGCTGAGCCGTCAGGGTATGTTACGTGTCCGCTTATGGAGCCGTACTCACTTCTGCGTCCGGTAACGGACAATGAGTCTTTCACTATCTTATCACACACCAACTGTCCTACTACCTTATATTGGCACTCCGCACCTATAGGTGCCTCTCTGTCCATATAACTTTTTTCATCTGTCTCACCTATTTTTTCAAATGAATCATTGTTCTTACGGAATACGGTATAAGTTTGAAACTCTCCGCCCTTGGTATCCCAAGACAATGATATCATATCCGCTGACTCATTGTAAGTAGCGGACAGTTTATCCATAGTCATTCCGTCATTGAAGTAAAAATCGGTATTTGAGTCCATATCCACTTCCTTGCCAGCGGTACTGGAATAAGGGAGTAAACTATTTGACAAATCAAGTTTAAGGCTGTACGCATATCGTTTGCACGCTATATCAGCCACATCTGTATAGTTAACGCTATAATTGTATTCTTCAAACTTAACGCTATCTTCCGGAACAAGTATCTCAGCGGTAACGGTATCTGTACCTGAAATCATACGTTTTACCAAAAACACCTTCACTCTCTCCATATCCCAATAGAAACCATCACCTGCCGCTACCGTAGCGTTAATATTTACATTGCGTGTTACATTCCAATCGCTCGCCTCCATTGCTAAACCATATTTTATTTCAGACTGCCATACACCTGGCACATTAATTGAGGTTCTGCCACCAAGACCTGAATCATCCACTGCCTGTTTATTTGTCCAGAATGATGCCGATGCTCTATATACACGGTAGTAATATTTGCCACCTGAGGCTTGCTGACGCTTAATAACCTCAGTCTCATCTACAAATTCATAATTTTCCTTACGCACCTCATAATTTACACTGCCAATTGTCTGTGCTGTACTGAAATCAGGCAAGGTGTCTCGCTCAATTACAAACAAGTCACTGCTCATATAATCATCTTCCGCAGCGTTCTTTATATTCCAACTGATTTTTACCGAGCCGTCATACAAGCCTGTTTTGGGCTCCGTATTCCATTCTGCCTTTACATCATATAATCTATGATATGCGGGAACAGTTTTTGTATTAGACATAAATCCTTCAAAATTATGCCCTTCTATTCCATCTATTGAATTACCGCCAACCTCAAAAGATACTGATTGAGGGGTATCTGATATAGGGACATAGGCATTTTTATTGTTCTCTGACAATGTATGTTTCGTCCCACCTGTTTCACCATTAATATATATCTTATACCAATCTAAAGTCACACCTGTTTGAGATACTATAGGACACATCATTTTGCCAGGTGCTGATTCTGAATCTCCGTTATCTACTGCAAAAGCGGATGTAGGCACCATTGGGTCAGGTCCTGCCGTTGCAATGATAAATGTTCTTTTAACATCATATACATAATCATCAAACTTATGTTCACCATCTTTCTTCGCTATTGAAGCCTTTATATCCGCAGTAATTTGTATTTGAGACAACTGCTTAGCCGCTTCAGGCATATGCCAGGTTATATTAAGTTTTCTAGGTGTCCCTGACGCACATTGATAATTCCAATATCTTCTATCACCAGATGTACCAGGGTGATATGCTTCCCTCCAATATATACGGTCAATATAACAAGAAGAATGAAACTCAAGTTCAGCATTCAGAGAGTCAATGTTTAATCCAGACCTCCCTTTTTTTGATAGATACATACAAGAAGCGGTATTTCTCCACACATCAAAAATATTATTTACACCGCCACCAACTTCTCCCCACCCAATTGAAGAAGCGCAATCATCACTACCGCAAGTTTTCCACACTTCTCCGTCTTTAAAATACATCATTCTAAATCCGTCCTCATACGTGTCATCAATATTAACGCTTGATACCAATATGATACGCATAACACCTGGTTTCTGTAACCATACCTGTTGGGCGTCGGTCTTTTTCAATTCATCGGCCATAACATTGCAGAACCTTACAGAAAGGATTGCAGCCAAAAAAACAAAAAGTAATCTTCTTTTCATAATTTTATATTTTTTAATAGTTATACTAAAACTTTCAGCCCCTTATTAACTTTTATGGTAAATGTGTTTGAAGACTGCATTACATAGTCTCCGTCAATGTGGAACGGTGCATCTGAAGGTAATGTAATTTCAAGGCTTTGGCATTTGAATGTCTCTATAGGTTTCATTTTATGCAACCGATGTGTAAACATGCCAAATGTAAGGCGTAAGGCTGAAAACAGGTTTACAGGTGGCACTATGGTTACATCAAGCATTGAATCCTGCACGCTTGCAAGTGGTGCAATGTAAGCCCCAAATCCAAATTGCTTTATATTGGCGGCATTTAGCAGAAACACTGAACGTTGTAATGTTTTGCCATCAACGGTAATGGTTACATCTATAGGCTTGAATGTAAAGAATGTCTTTACGCTTAATTTAAGGTACTGCCAAAAGCCACGCTTCCTATTGGTGACAAAAAGGCGTGCGATTTCAGCGTCAAATCCTGTGCCGCAGGTGCAGAAGAAAGGTGTGTCAAATGCTGTTCCGTAATCAACTTCGGTAATTTTTCCGTTACGCAGTGTCTCTATTGCCTTGTCAGCGGACTTAACGCTAAGCCCAAGTTCACGTGCAAGTCCGTTACCTGAACCCATTGGGAATATGCAAAGCACGGTATTAGAACCTACTAATGCACTACCTATCTCATTAACGGTACCGTCTCCACCTACTGCCACAACTATATCTACGCCCTGTTTTACGGCATCGGAGGCTATTTTATGACCATGCCCCCTATACTCAGTCTTGACAACCGTAATGTCATAGACACCTGCAAGTTCATTTACAGCCTTTTCCACCCAAACTTTTCTGTTTGATGTGCCCGATACCGGATTTACTATAAACCAAACTTTTTTCATCTGCATATTAATAGCGTGTAAAGGTACAATTTTTTTGCAAATATATAATTAGTGTATCTGATTTTATTGCTAATAAATGGGCGCTTTCAGACTATGAAAGAGTCAAAAATTCGAATTTTTTCACTAATCCTATGTGTAAATACCTTTTTTTTCTTAACTTTGTGAGTTATACATTTCGTAGGAATGACTTTTGATGATTTGTTAAATATTATTAAGAATGGTGAGAGTCGCACATTAGAGTTAAAAAAAACTACCAGCGAACTTAAGGACGGCATGCATACTGCTTGTGCATTTTTAAATACAGACGGTGGATGGCTAATATTTGGTATAACACCTGTCTCCAATAAAACAATAGGGCAACAAGTTAATGATAGCACACAACGTGAGATATCTCAAGCATTAAGTGCAATATATCCACAAATAGATGCCCATATTGAATATGTTGATATTCCTGCAAATACCAACAATAAAATAATTGCCATGCATTTTGACGGATGGGTTTGGGGTAAAAACACATACACTTATCATGGCTGTCCATATTATAGGGTGGAAAGCACTACCAAAGAAATGCCAAGAGAGATGTTTGAAGAAAGGTTAAAGGCTGTAAAACCGCAGTTTTTTGCATGGGAAAGACAGAAAGCAGATAACATAAGAATAGAACAACTTAATGAGAGTCGTATCCGTGGAGCAGTTAGACTGGGGGTTGAAGGTGGTAGAATGTACCCGTCGGCTAATACAGAATCAATAGACTCAATACTGAGTAAGTTGGATCTTCTTACAGATGGAGTTCCAAATAATGCAGCAGCAATGTTGTTTAGTACAACTGTTAGTGGATACCCTCAATTCCAAATGAGAATGGCAAGGTTTTATGGGAATGATAAAAATTCATTTATAGACAATCAACGTGCTGAGGGCAATTTCTTTGATTTGCTTGACGCAGGTATGTCTTTCTTTTTCAAACATTTATCCTTAAGCGGCATCATAAAAGGTTTTGTTAGAGAGGAACATTTGGAGATTCCTGCGGAAGCGTTAAGAGAAGCCTTGATTAATGCTTTGTGTCACAGACAGTATGAAAAATATAATCTTACAATAGGTATTGCCATCTATGATGACCGTGTTGAAATAGAGAGCCCTGGCATTTTTCCACCTCAAGTTACGGCAGAAAACATTAAGCAGAATCATATATCGTATCCCTATAATCCTACAATTGCATCCGTGTTGTTTAAGACAACTTTTTTGGAAAGTTGGGGCTCTGGTGCAAAAAGAATTATGGATGCTTGTAAAAGGCAGAATATTCCTGAACCGATATGGAGTGTTAATGGTGGCTTTATTTTGGTGACATTTCCAAGAAAAAATGTCACCAAAAATGTCACCAAAAATGTCACCAAAAATGTCACCAAAAAATTATCTGAAAGGCAGTCTAAAATCCTTGTTCTACTACAGCAGAACAACGAAAACACAACAACTACTTTGGCTCAGATTTTTGGCGTTACCCGAAGAACAATTTTGAGAGACTTAAAAGAACTACAAAATTTATCTAAAATAACATTTATTGGAACTCCTAGCGGTGGACATTGGGAAGTGTTACAAGACACTTAATTTATCTAATACTCAAATTTCACCTCCCCAATTTTATACATCAGACCTTGAACTTGAGAGGCACGCTTACGCATATACGGACCGGGATTGGACACACTGTACTTGCGTGGGCTTGGCAGAGCGGCGGCAATAAGGGCAGCCTCATACGCACTCATTTTCTTGCTTGAATGGTTAAAATAGACCTTTGAAGCAGCCTCTACCCCATATATGTTTGTGCCTGTTTCAATTACATTAAGATAGACCTCCATTATTCTCTCCTTACCCCAAATCAGTTCAATCAGAAAGGTGAAATACGCCTCTACCGCTTTTCTGAAATATGTTCTGGTGCCAAAGGTAAACACATTCTTTGCCGTCTGCTGCGATATGGTGCTTCCTCCCCAAACTTTCTTCCCTTTCTTACTACGTTCATACGCCTTTTTCATTG
Source organism: Paludibacteraceae bacterium (assembly GCA_024405855.1). Lineage (GTDB taxonomy): Bacteria > Bacteroidota > Bacteroidia > Bacteroidales > Paludibacteraceae > Enterocola. The sequence continues at coordinate 93,301 of JAKSNZ010000001.1, read as the reverse complement.
ACTCTATATCAAATCCGTTATGTGTCATAAACAGATTATCCTCCGATGCCACCACTGCCAACACCATCTTGTGGTCAATATTCTCCAACGGTTCCCACTGTTTGCGGAACTTGTAGTCTCTGCCGTCACCTGCATACTCAATGCTACGCCTCAGCATTACAGGTGTATAGCAAATTGGCACATATTTAAGTATTGCAACCCACAGAACTGTTGCAAGAAACAGATACAGCAATATTTTAAGAAACTTTTTCATCTGCTTGTTACTGGCGCGTAAGCACCACCGTCAAAGCCAATTTTGTTACTTCTCTTTAACAAACTCATCAATTATAGGTAATGCAGCATCGGGGTCTGTAACGTCTGTAAGGCGTTTTTCAAGAGGACAGATGTCATCGCCTGCCTTGTTTATGATGTTATCTATAAGTTCACTGTATGATACCTCTATGCCTGCATCAGTAAGCATTTTAAGGGCAGGCTCAGTAATTTTATTAGTGGTTACAAACCTTGCGCCACCTTTAACCATTAGGGCGGCGGCACCCTTGCCTATGATTTTATCTGCCACGGCGGCACCTTGCAGTACATCGGTGTTCTGTAATTCATAAAGGTCAATAATGCCATGTCTTGAATATGTGGTTTCAACCCCATGATTACGGACAACCAATGAAAGTGTGTCAGCATTTAGTTTGTTTAGCATATCATCGCCGTCAATGCTCACTAACTTATACGCTCTGTTACCCATACCTATCTCCGCCGCACGCTCAATGGTACGCAGACCGTTACGAGAATTTATACGCTCAATCAGGGCGGTGGCGTCATCGCCTTTCTTAGATGCGTAGTTGAACACAAGGTCAACGCAAGCCTGGTCAAGAGCCACAGGGTCAAGTGATGCAAGTATGCCTACATTGCCAAGTTAAGGAGCCTCAGGGTGTGCCACACAGTCACAGTCAACGCTCATATTGTTCATTATGTTTATATACACAATGCCGTTCTTACCCTTAAAGTATTCTGCCACACCGTCAGCGGCGGCAGCCATTGATTCCAAAAATCCGTTTTGGTCCTCAATGTGAAGCCAGCAGGAGTCAGGGTCAGCAGTGTAGCCGGCAGAGTGAATGTAAGCCTTTCCGTTCCTTGATGCCACACCAATGCTAAGGTTTTTCAATGCACCGCCAAAGCCACCCATCGGGTGACCTTTGAAGTGGGAAAGGTCAAGCATAAAGTCATAGTTTTGAAGGTGAGAGCCCACAATGTCATATTTAATGTGTAGAGTGTCTCTTACAGGAATCTGCATGTCAGCCTCCTCATCCATAAGGTCATTAGGGGCTATGGCACTCCAACCATGCTCTACAAACACCTGCTTGTGGTCTTCATTGTAAAACCTCTTGCCTCTGTATGCAGTATTGCATTCAACAATAGTTCCCTGAAGTTTATCAACTAAAGGTTTAACCAACTGTGGGTCAAGATGATGCGGATTACCAACCTCGCCTGTTGATACCTTTACAGCCACTCTGCCCTGCGGCTCCACGCCCAAAGCATTAAAAATGCGGATAAGGTTCTCACTTGTAATTGATTGCGATATATACACAACCGATACACTGTCAGCCGTTGCCTCTTCGTTTGTGTTTTGAGAGGCGTTCTTATTACAGGATATTGCGGTAACCATTATGGCTACTGAAGCAAAAATAAAAGTAAGTTTTTTCATAAAAATCAATGTTTTGTACATTACGGCAAAGTTACTAATAAAATTAGATACTTTAACTGTATATACAAAAAAAAATTGTACCTTTACATTCTAATAAAATCATAGTAGTGTAACTATGGCAGACTTTTTAGTATCGGGGTTAGTGAATTTGGAGACTAATGTCAAGACAGACGGTTTCCCAATAGATTATATGCCCATTACATACCCTTTATTTGGTGTAAGAACGGCAGTATCGGGCGTGGGCTATAACATTTCAAAGGCACTTATGACACTTGGTAACGGTGTTAATTTCTATACTCTTCTTTACCCCGATGAGCCAGGCAAGTGCGTTAAGGAGACTCTATGCAGCCTTGAAATTTCAACTCACATAGAGCAAGGCAAACTTAAAGCCACCCCCACCTCTGCAAACCTATATGATAAAAAAGGTAAACGCCGCATTTTCTGTGACCTTAAAAACATTCAGGCGTGCAGGCTAACCGCTCTACCCACAGAAAATGATTGGGAAAGGTTCAGTGCGGCGGTAATTTGCAACATTAACTTTGCAAAACCGCTGTTAAAGGAGGCTAAGAAGCATAATGTGCCTATTGTCACAGACTTACACGTGTTCTCAAACATAAACGATGAGTATAACGCTCCTTGGCTAAAGAGTGCAAACACAGTATTTCTTAGTGACGAGGGGCTGCCTTGCACTCCAAAAACATTTCTTAGACAACTCTCTGCCGCATATCCCAATATAGAGGTAATAGTGTTGGGTCAAGGCTCAAAAGGAGCGTTGCTATACAAGTGCAAAGAGCATACTTTCATAAAGCAACAGGCGGTAAAACCCGTTAAGGTTGTTAATACCGTAGGTGCCGGCGATGCCCTGCTCAGTGCATTCACGCACTTTTACTACGGACTTCATCTACCTGCTGAAGATGCCCTACATAAAGCCCAAACCTTTGCCTCCATTAAAATAGGCTTTGACGGCGGTGCGGAAGGGTTCAAAAAGATTGATTAAACCCCACTTTTGCGGCGATTGCATTCCTTGCATAGCATCTGACAGTTTGAAGCAACAGTTTTACCTCCTGCGTGCCAAGGTGTAATATGGTCTGCCTCCATTTGCTCCAGCTCAAAATAATTGCCACACACAGGGCATATTCCCTGTTGTTTTTCATACGCCTCACGTTTCATATTGTCATCAAACGCTCTGATACTCAGATATCTTTCTTTTCTTGTAAGAACAAACGGATAGATACCGCTCTTTTTTGTGACATCGCTATCTTGCATTAATTTTGATATTTCCTCCTCTAACGCCACTGCGTCTAATTGCTTGTCTCCATAAGCATCAAATAGAGGACCCCACTCCACGCCTTTCATCTCTTTACGCTTCTTTGGGAATGTAACCTTTATCCAATTTATAACGTTAGTGAAATAGAGCCACAGGGCATTTGCATTAGGGTCATGTTGATGCTTGCCCATATAGTATTCAATAGCACCCTTTGACAGCCAACTAATTGCAGTTTCAAGATACTCCTGACGTATTGGTGAACCACTCATATAGTCTTTTGCAAGACCGTATGCGGCACAACCGCTTTTGCTGAAATGACGTTTGGCATCGCTGACCCAACTACCTGCATAAACAGCATTTCTTAATTCTTGGTCTGTAAGTTTCTCTCCTGCTATGTTAATAGTTTGAAACCATTTTAATTTTTCGCTATCTGTGCCACTACAGATATAAACTTGCAGTTCATAATTCAATATTGCATTTTTCTCATCTTGCTGCAGATTATGAAAATACTTAAACATAAAGGCAAAGTCACCATTAACATATTGACATACGCTTATTGTTCTCTGCTGACCGTCTATTATTTCAAATGTACCGTCATCTCTTACAGCCCAATACATAACATTAAGTGGGAATCCGTTTGTAAGTGTATCTATTACGGCATCACGTTGTTTGTCATTATATACAAATTCACGCTGATATGGCGGACGTACATCTAATTTGCCTCCGAATGCCTTAACTCCGTTTTCAGCATTATCTTCATAACCATCTGTGAGCTGGGCAATGGTAATTTTGTGTAATTCAATCTTCATAATATTATGTTTTATTTGGTTTTATATTCTGCTGGTTTTTCTGCTGCCATAGGCATCGATGCTTCCTCTGTCATCATTCCCCACTTTTGCTTGCGGCGAATAATACAAATTCTTGCATAAGTTGGTTTCCCGTTAATTGCACCATCAGCATCTTTGATGAGAAAAGTCTGTTTTTGTCTTTGTTTTTCATTTAAAGCAAATTCACGTGCATCAACAATTTCAAATTGTTCAGGATTATATTTATCCAAAAATGTAATAGGAACTCCCATTACCCCATCATAGTCGCAAGGTATATCAGCAACTTTATTTACATTTATAGCATCATAGTTGTCATACTTTGGGTATTCTTCAGAATTGTATTGCCTGTATAAAATCAAATCTTGATGTCTTTTAGCTATATCTAAATTTGTGAACCAACATATATTTCCAAAACTACGCCACTTCTGTCCCGTTTCATCTATCCAAAATCTATTTGAGCGTTCTTCATAATAATCAGGCACTTTAAACTTTGCAAAAGACAGGGAACTACCCAACCAAATTTTATTTTCTTTAATAAGTTGAAATATCTCTTTGTATGTAATTGCATTTTGATTACCAAGAATAACAAATTTTTTATCGTACTTAATAAGTTGAGCAACATATTCTCTAAACAATGAAAACGGTGGATTTGTAACCACAATATCTGATTGTTCCAATAACTCTTTGCATTCAACAGACCTAAAATCTCCACTTCCGTTAAGTGTTGTCAGCACATTATTGTTGTTTTTCAAAAGGAATTCAACATCAGCCAAATCTATAGCACCGTCATTATTAACATCGGAGACCTCTGTTATCTCTATCTTATAGGCTTTCTTAACGGTTTCTGGCATTGCATTGTCTTCAAACAAATTTAATTCAACACCAGCAATAGGAGATGGATTATAGCAAGTGGCAATAAGTTTCTTTAACCCAAAAGCATTGAAATTCAGAGCAAAATACTTAAAGAAATTGCTCTCGTATGGGTCATCGCAGTTACAAAACACCACTTTACCCTTGAAATACTCTTTGTAATACCGCAGTTCTGATTGAATATCATTAAGCTGCGTATAAAACTCATCTTTTCTTGCTGCTCTGGCACGTTGAAGATTTTGGTTTGGCATAATGTGATTGATAGTTGTAGCATCACTATCAATCACGAAACGCAATAAAAAGGTGCAAACTCCCTTATTGCGTTTAGCTTAGAGGAGGCCTCGGACGGAATCCTCTGTAAGTAAACAAGTTTGTTTACACCTAAGTGCAAACATTGCATTATTCTACTTACAGATTCATATCCGAATCTTCTCAGATATTATTTCTTTTTATTTCCAATAAGTTTCCGAGGCTCTTGGCTAAACGCGAAATAATAGCTAATGCTTAATTTTTAATATGTTAGTTTAATTCGCTTTATTCAGTTTTTATAATTGTTCTAATAATTCATTCAATGTATATTTTTATGCTAATGCAATTTTATCTTGTTCAACATTGTGATAGAACGGAGTAAAATTAGTGTTTGGAACATAATGAAATTTCTGCATCAATAACAAAAATAGTACCATCTGATGTTCGTAAAACATTTTTAGGACGAATATCTGATAAAATATATGTACCATTAGAAAATTGACCTTCCTTCTGTCCAGTTGGGGCAAAACCTCTTGACTGCATATATTCGTTTATTTCCGTAATGGTTGCAAACTCGGCATTGTCCACAAAGGGTTGGGCAAATACAGGATATACATTTGTTTTACTCATTATCTGAATGCCAATAAATGTTAAGGCAACTTCTGGGAATAATTTATTATATAGGTCAATTCTATCTAATAGTTTCAAAATATCTTCACCTACATGAACTAACATATTCATTTTATAGACCATATGCAAAATAGGGTCTATCCAATTTTCACACTCATTACCACTCCTAAAAAGCAATAGATTACGTTCAGATGCAAATTTCCCGAACATATCTATAACCTTATTGTTGGCAATAGCCCATTGTGCTGCCGCAATATGTTGTTCAAAACGATTTAACCCTACAAGGACTTCTCGTAGGCTTCGTGCATTTGGTTGTGGTGCTGAATCTCCCATTGATAATCAATAACACGATTGGAGCGTGTACTTATCCACTCCAATGCTTTTTGCTGATTTTCTTGTGCAGACATATAGTATAATTTTTGCAAAGTTACAAATAAGCATTCAAAAATCAAAAAAAATTATAAAAATACAGCGTTTTTTCTTCTGAGTTTATTTGTTTTTATCGCTGATTTTCAGTATCTTTGTTAAAGATTTTGAAGTTCATTACAAAGATAAGCTATACAAGGAGATTTTTGGCAGTTTAATTGGAACTATATATGAAAGAAAATGTCCTGATTTGTTGATTGACGGATTGTTTTATGAATATGAGAGTTTTGCAAAACCTTGGAAAATAAGAAAGATTTCAAAAATGATTTCACATGGTTCAGAGCAGTCCAACAGGTTAATTATAAATAATACGAAAGGATGTACCTACAGATACATCATTAATAATATAATTAGAAGGCTTCATGATAAATCCTTTAAATTGGACATAAAAGAGGTCTGGGTATATGAGAAAGGAAATATTGTTAGGATTTGGGCATAAAAAAAGCGGCAGAAAACTACCGCAGCAGCCACGCCGTAGCGCACCTAAATTCATTCCTGAATCTGCTACAAAGTTACAAATTATTTTTTTATCTGCAAACTTTTAAGCAAAAATCCTTACAAATCCTCCGCTTTGACGTGCACAATCTTACCGTTTTGCATTACCACAAGTTCGCCACCGTTTTTCTTGGTGCGTTCAACTAAACGCTGACGGGATAATGCAAGTCCACGTTCAATATCGCCAAATAATTTATTTTGTTCCGCTATACTCATTTCATATCAATGGTTTTAAATTTTTCTGCATCATATATTTTAATATCTTCGCCAAATAGTTTCTGTGCTATACATGTAGCATTACTATTTTGACTGTTATCATATATAGTCCAAGCATCGCACACTGGCATATACAACTTAACTAAATTCTCCAATCCTCTTTTGTATCGTCTGACTATAACATCGGGGGCTATATTATGACCACCCTCCTTTACTCTCATTGCAACTCTCTCTACGGCTTGTTCAGCAGATGGAAGATACAGAAATATCAACGATACAAAATAGCCTTTCCCTTGAGCCTTTTCTATAAAATCAACGTATGAACGGGTTGCCAAGGTGGTCTCAAAAGCAAAGGTTTTGCCCTCTTCTATCATTTGGTTTATTCTTTCAAGCATCAACCTACCGGCTTGAATGGAAACGCTCTCTGGATTAAAAGGAGATAAGCCCTTGGCTATCTCGTCAGCATTAACAAATTCATTACAATTGAGGACATCTGGTAATATAGTATATGAGGCGGTGGTCTTACCTGCCCCATTAGGTCCTGCTATAATGAATAGTTGTTTCATACTTCGGTTGCAAATATAATAAATATATATCAATAATTTTCTATTTCAGTTTTTTTATTCCACCACAGAGGTATAAACACTTTACAAATATAGTGATTTTTTGATTCCTAAATCTTGGGAACGTGCAAAATTCAAAAAATAATTGTAACTTTGCCCTTGACCCTATAATATCATTGTTATGATTCACGATTTCTCATATCAGGCACCCACAAGAATACATTTTGGAAAAACCGCATTAAGCCACTTAAAGGCAGAATTGGACAGGTACGGTAAAAACGTGCTTTTAGTTTATGGAAAAAACTCAATAAAGCGTACAGGCATTTATGACAAGGTTATTGAGATTCTTAAGGCAGCCGATAAAAATGTATCTGAGCTCTCAGGAGTAAAGTCCAACCCTACCTTCGCACAGGTTATGGCTGGTGCCAAAATAGCAAGAGAGGGCAAGGCAGACCTTATACTTGCAGTAGGTGGCGGCTCCGTAATAGACTGTGCCAAAGGAATTTCCGTATCGGCGTATGCACAGTGCGATGTATGGAATGAGTATTATATGAATTGGGCGGACGTTAAGAATCAGACCATTCCTGTAGGTTGCATTCTGACTATGGCTGGCACAGGTTCTGAAATGAACTCAACCAGCGTTATTACAAACGATAACACCCACACTAAGACAGGCAGAACTTTCCCTATGGAGCAGGCTGCCCCTAAATTTGCCATTCTAAACCCTGAGTTTACCTACACAGTGCCAAAGGAACAGATGACAAGCGGCATTTTTGACATACTCTCACACCTTATGGAGCAGTATTTTGGCGGCGAGGGGGAACATGTTTGTGATGCCATGATAGAGGGTGTTATGCGTTCTCTTTTGGTATCGGCACGCCAGGCTTTGAAAAATCCAACTGACTACGATGCACGCAGTAACATAATGTGGTGTGCTACAATGGGGCTTAACAGACTGCTTGCCGTAGGTAAGGAGCAGGATTGGAACGTTCATAAAATAGAACATCAGTTAGGGGCATATACAGATTGCCCACATGGAATAGGGCTTGCTGTAATCTCCCCCACTTACTACAGATATATCTATAAGGCAGGGCTTCACCAGTTTGTACGCTTTGCAAAGAATGTTTGGGGTGTAGACGACAAAAGTCTAAGCCCCGATGAGGTGGCACTACAGGGAATTGACCGTATGGAGGCATTCATCAGGGAATTAGGCATTCCGTCCACTCTGCATGAGATTGGCACCACAGAAGATATGCTGCCGCTTATAGCAAATTCAGTTATTTTTGCAGACGGTTACATGAAACTAACCCCGCAAGATGTACTGACAATACTGAAAGCGGTGTATTGACAAAGATTAGAATTTGTACCCGATACTGAGTTTTAGCTGAGTCATTTTTGACTTATTGGAGTACTCCGCTACAACTTCTCCAACTTTAGCCACGTATGAAGGTCTTTTGCACACGTTTGTAAGTCCCCAATCACAGCCTATATTAAAGTATAGACCTTTATATGTTACGCCTACCCCGCCGCCAATGGCAACATCAAACGGATTGTAGGTTTTGAAGTTCTCATCTGTCTTTTTTGTTTCTATATCGTTCTGCTTATACACCATTTTGCCCGATATAAGGTGCATTTCCCCTTCTCCGTCATTCCCCGATGCTGAAATTTTCCAATCCAAGGCAATGTTAAATAACGGACCTGCATAAAAGTTTATTCCAAGACCATTGTCAAACTCATAAGTGTACCCTATTCTTATAGGTAGTTCAAGAGAATGGGTTATATATGAAAACTTGTTCATCTTATCCAACTGGTCTGAATAAATCTCTGACAGTCCGCAAGTTAGAGCATAGACCATATCTCTTTCAATTTTGCCCACTCCGTACTGATACACAAGTGAGCCGTTTAGATAAAGCCCTCTGACTCCTTTGAAATAGTATGAATAGGTGGGTCCTACGTGAAAGCCGTCAAGATTAATTGTCTTTTTGCTGACATCGGTGTAGTCACTGATTCTAAATTCAGTATATGCGTATTGCCAATTATGGTCATAACCAAATTCAATACCGAATTTTGAATTGTCAAGCTTATCATTATGTCTTTTGGCGTAGGCTGACATGCCTGCAAACAATATCAGCATCAACAGTATCGCTCTTCTCTTTTTCATAGGTCAAATGCATTTTGGTTGCAAAATTATGAAATTTTTTGCAGATAATGAAATCTTTACTCACCACTTTCGTGGTTCGTGAAGGTAAAATTCTTTACTACCTTTACTCACCACTTTCGTGGTTCGTGAAGGTAGGATGCGTTCTGGAAAAAACCAAAAGTAAACTTTTGATAAAAATAGTTTGTGCAGGCTTATGGAAGCGAGCTTCCCACGCCCGCACAAACTGTTTTTATAAAAAAATAAATTTTTTTTGTTTTTTCTCAGAACTTTCACTACCTTTGCAGTCCAAAATTCTAAAGGGTATTGAAAGAAATGGCAGTTTAGGCTTATTCACCCCAGGAATGTACCTATAAAAAACAAATTTTATATTATGTACGCTATTGTTGAAATTGCAGGACAACAATTCAAGGTTGAAAAAGACCAGACATTGTTTGTCAATCGTTTGAACGAGGAACGTGGCGCAAAAGTTGAATTTGACAAGGTTCTGCTTTTGGACGCTGACGGGAAAGTTAAAGTTGGAACACCTGTAGTTGAGGGTGCTAAGGTTCTTGCTGAGGTTGTTTCACATGTTAAGGGAGACAAGGTTATTGTGTTCAAGAAACGCCGCCGTAAAGGGTATCGCGTTAAGAACGGACACCGCCAATGTTTCACAGAGATTAAGGTAACTGATGTTGTAGCATAACTAAAGAAAGGGTAAAAAAATGGCACACAAGAAAGGTCAATCAAGTTCAGATAACGGTCGTGAGTCAGAGAGCAAACGACTTGGTGTTAAGATTTTTGGTGGTCAGTTTGCTAAAGCAGGCAACATCTTAGTACGTCAACGCGGTACAGTTCATCACCCGGGTGAGAATGTTGGTATGGGCAAAGACCACACTCTTTTTGCTCTTATTGACGGTACGGTAATCTTCACAAAGAAGAAAGACGACCGCTCATACGTTTCTGTACAAGCATAACAATGTTAACATTAAAGTATATTTCTGAAAACTTTGAAGATGCCGTAAAACGTCTTGACAAAAAGCATTTTGACGGTCGTGATATTTTAAGCAAGGTTGTTGCTCTTGATAATGAGAGAAAGGCTACACAGACAAAACTTGACGCCACTCTGAACCAAATCAAGATGCAGTCTGCTCAGGTTGGAGAGCTTTTCAAAAAGGGCTTGCAGGATGAGGCAGGAAAAATTCGTGAGAATGTTGCCAATCTGAAAACCATTACTGCGGAACTTGAGAAGCAGATGAACGCTGACATTGAGCAAATAACCAATATGCTTCTGACTGTTCCTAACATTCCTAACGATACTGTTCCTGAGGGTTTTGGGGCAAATGAAAACAAGGTTGAGAAGATGGGTGGCGTAACACCTGAACTTCCTGCTGACGCCCTACCTCACTGGGAACTTGCAAAAAAATATGACCTTATTGATTTTGACCTTGGTGTTAAGATTACAGGTGCAGGATTTCCTGTATATAAAGGCTGGGGTGCAAGGCTTCAAAGGGCTTTGATTAATTTCTTCCTTGATGAGGCAAGAAATGCAGGCTATACTGAAATTATGCCACCAACCGTAGTTAATGAGGCATCGGGGTACGGAACAGGACAACTTCCTGACAAAGAGGGGCAAATGTATCATTGCAACCTTGACAATCTGTATCTTATACCAACGGCAGAGGTTCCTGTAACTAATATTTACAGGGATGTCATTTTGAATGAAAGTGAATTGCCAATTAAGAATTGTGCTTATACTCAGTGCTTTAGACGTGAGGCTGGCAGTTACGGAAAGGACGTCAGAGGACTGAATCGTTTGCATGAGTTCTCTAAGATAGAGATTGTACGCATTGACACTCCTGAACACTCATATCAGAGTTTGGATGAGATGATTGCTCATGTTGAGTCTCTTGTTCAAAAACTTGAACTTCCTTATAGGATTTTAAGGCTTTGCGGTGGCGACATGTCATTTACTTCTGCCATTACTTTTGACTTTGAAGTTTTCTCTGCCGCTCAAAAACGTTGGCTTGAGGTAAGTTCTGTATCTAACTTTGAAAGTTATCAGGCTAACCGATTGAAATGCCGTTACAGAACCGCTGATAAGAAGACTCAACTATGCCACACACTTAACGGTAGCGCACTTGCTCTTCCAAGAATTGTGGCAGCACTTCTTGAAAACAATCAGACTCCTGAAGGAATCCGCATACCTAAGGCATTACAGCCTTATATGGGAACGGAGATAATTAAATAGTAACTATCAAGTTATCGTATGCAAGAGACATTCCCTTAGGGAGTGTCTCTTCTACTTTATCATATAACCCTATATGGTGGCAGCAGTGTGTGAAGTAAGTCTGCTTAGCCCCTACCCTGTTGGAGAACTCTATAGCCTGCTCCAATGAGAAATGAGAGAAATGCGGAGTCTGCCTTAACGCATCTACTACAAGTGTATCAACGCCACTGAGTTTATACATTTGGTCATCGGGCATGGCACTTATATCTGTAAGGTAAGCAAAATCCCCTATTCTATAACCTAACACTGACAATTTAGCGTGATAATAGTGTATCGGTGTAACCTTAACATCATCAATATAGAATGATTTATATGGACGGTGGATTGTGTGCAGTTCAATTTTAGGAATACCGGGATAGTCCTTACCGTTAAAGCAATAAGGCATATTGCTTTTAATGACATCACACACCCTTTCATGTGCATACACAGGCACATTTTTGAACGGACGCAGGTCATCCATACCGCCCACATGGTCATAATGTTCATGGGTTATAAGCACGGCTTCCAATTTTTCTACAGGGTGCAGCAGCATCTGCTGGCGGAAATCGGGTCCGCAGTCTATCAATATGTTTTTCCCATTCACCTCTACTAACACCGATGCCCTAAGACGCTGGTCTTTAGGGTTTGTGCTGGTGCAAACCTCACACTTGCAACCTATGTACGGCACTCCCGTAGATGTACCCGTTCCTAAAAATGTTATCTTCATATATTATTGGTGATTCGGTTAATCGGTGAATCGGTTAATATTAATTGTCAACTTTTAATTCTGACTCTCCAATACTCTGGATACATGTTATTTGCTCTGTTTCCTAAGTTTTTAACCCAACCTATAGGTGTGCCGTTATATTTTAGCAGCACATAACCTTTTGTATTACAGTTTATTGCAATAGCCTCACGCCTTAGATAATTCAAAGCAGTGGCTTTATCAACATCTACTGAAGCGGTCTTATCTGCATCAATTATTTTAGACACTGCAAGTGCATGGGCAGGTATTTCATCCTTACCCTTAAACGCACACACCTCTGTGCCGCATTTCAATGTGCGGAAATTGGTTGCAAACCAAGCATAAATGTCAGCATCGGCTGACGGAACTGCTATCAGACTATCCCCCACCTTTATAAATTTGAAATTTTCCGCTCCCTTAATAAACGCTGAAACGGCAGGGGCTTTTTCAAACTTTCCGGGCTTAATCTTAGGTTTGCCACCTACGGTTGTTTTTCTTAAAGCGGCAATATAGAACCCCTCCCCTAAAGTGTTATGGAAATAAAAATGCTTCTGTTCAAGTATCTCCGCACCCAACTCTGATGCAATCCACTCCACATTATCCTCATCTTCTGAACTATTAAAAGTACAGGTGCTGTATATGAGCAAGCCGCCCTCTTTAAGGGCATTCCAAACATCTTCAAGAATTGAGCGTTGACGCTCCGCACACATCTGCACCGCTTGCAGGCTCCAATCCTCAACCGCCTTAGGCTCCTTACGGAACATACCCTCACCTGAGCATGGAACATCGGTAACTATCAGGTCAAACATTGAGCCAGCCTTGCCAAAATCTGAGGGTTTATTATTGGTAACAATTGTGTTTACATTACCCCATTTAGTAAGATTTTCACACAGAATATTTGCCCTTTGGGGCATTATCTCATTGCTTACAAGCAGAGAATCGGGGGTAAGCAGCCCAGCCAAATGGGTGGATTTGCCACCAGGGGCGGCACATAGGTCAAGAGCGGTAACTCTGCCATTTACATATTTACGCACAACAGCCTCCAAATACATACTTGAAGCCTCCTGCACATAATATGCACCGGCATGCAGCATCGGGTCAAGTGTAAACTCAGGTCTCTTAGGCAATGTATAACCTGTACCACAATATGGGACAAGTTCAGCATCTTTCAGCACCTCCAAACATGAGGCTTCCACCTTACTGTTCACACGCACAGAGGTAGTTGCAGGCAACCGCAAAGCCCTCTCAAACTCCGGGTACTCATCACCCAGAATCTGCTGCATCTGTAATATGAAATCGTTAGGAATTATCAAAATTACAATATTACCCATCTACGAATAAGAGATTCGCCAATGTCTTCTAATGTGTACAAAGTTGCTATCTGTGTATCCTAACGATATTTTTCATATTCGCTAAAACTGCAACTATTCACACAATAGAGAACTTGTGCAAAACTACTATTTTTTTAGCAATCATGCAAATTAATGCAACGATACAAAATTTTGTTTGAGATTTTGTAATCAGCCTTATTGCACGTTAAGTTCTATCTTAATTATGCATAAAAAAATCTCCTAATTTGTGCAGTTTAGATGGAAAAAAATTCACTGTGTTGCTGCTTCCAATTGGCTAACTACTAAATAGATCCTTGCCCCTATTTGTACAGCAGAAAAATGCACGGAACTTTTTCAAGTTGCGGTACGCACTTACGCCACTCTGCAATAGTGTGGGTGTGTATGCTCTCATTGGGAGTGGTAATGCCGTAGGCTATGCACAGTTTGGTTGAGGGCTGACACCAACTGAGCAACTGCTCCACTAATTTAGCGTTTCTATAAGGAGTCTCAATAAAAATCTGTGTCTGATTTTCAGAGTATATGCGGCTTTCCATCTTCTTGACCGCTTTCTGACGTTCTGCCGTATCTATGGGCAAATATCCTAAAAATGCAAAACTTTGTCCGTTGAACCCCGATGCCATAACAGAGAGCAATATTGATGACGGTCCTACAAGCGGAACCACCTTATACCCACGCTTTTGTGCTATTGCCACCACATCTGCCCCAGGGTCTGCCACAGCAGGGCAACCTGCCTCAGAAATAACCCCCATATCAAATCCGCCCTCCATAGGCTCCAAATAAGAGGCTACAGAGTTGGCATCGGTGTGCTGATTCAACTCATAAAAAGTGAGGCTATCAATATCTATTGACCTATCAACCAACTTAAGAAAACGCCTTGCGGTACGCACGTCCTCCACTATGAAATGCTTTACTGAGCGGATTACATCAGCATTACCGGCAGGCATTACATTGTCAAGTCTGCACTCACCAAGTGTGTTTGGTATAAGGAATAATGTTGCCATAGCGATGCAAAAATACAAAATTTTACACCATTTATTGCACATTATTAAAATTTTCATTAATTTTGCAGTGTCAAATTAAAGCGGGAACATCACACCACTCCCGTCTTATTGAAACAAAATCCTTTAATTTTTATATGGCAGAAGAAGAGATTAAACACAAACGTGCACGTATCAAGCATGTTGTATCCCCTGATGAAAAAGTTTATGTAGCAAACACTGACGGCACCACCACATCATATTCAGGTGCGTCAGAGCAACCTTCAGAACCCAAAGACCCGTTTACATTTGTAGGGTCATCATCAAAACCAAAAACACAAACCATAGTATTGCAAAAACAGTCAGAGGAGATAACCCCTGAAATGATTGCACAGGCAGAGCCTTACGTTCCTGAAGAGCCTAAGAAACCAAAAGGAAGAAAAAAAGTTGCAAAAACTGAAAAGACTCCACAAGAAACAACAGAGACCCAGTCAGAAACAAAATCAGAAGATAAGCCTCAGCAAAAAGAGACTGAACGTCCGTATGAGTTTGGAGACCTGCTTGTCGGTTCCGGAGTGCTTGAAATAACAAATGACGGTTACGGATTCCTACGCTCACCTGAATACAACTATTTTCAATCCCCTGACGATGTTTACGTTTCACAATCTCAAATCAAACTGTTTGGATTGCAGGTTGGCGATACAATTGAAGGACCTATCCGTCCGCCAAAGGAGACAGAAAAATACTTTGCCCTTGTAAGGGTTAACAAGATAAACGGATGTGAGCCTGAAAAAGTGAGAGACCGTGTTCCTTTTGAGCACCTTACCCCACTCTTCCCTGATGAAAAGTTCACCTTAAACGGAGGTCCCAACACATCAATGTCCACCAGAATCATGGACCTGTTCAGCCCTATAGGCAAAGGTCAGCGTGGTCTTATTGTTGCCCAGCCAAAAACAGGTAAGACAGTGCTGCTTAAAGAGATAGCAAACTGTATTTTGGAGAATCACCCTGAGGTGTACATGATAATACTTCTTATTGACGAGCGTCCTGAAGAGGTTACCGATATGGCACGCAGCGTAAGGGCTGAAGTCATAAGCTCCACTTTTGATGAGCCTGCTGAAAAGCATGTTAAAGTGGCAAGTATGGTTCATGAAAAGGCAAAAAGACTTGTTGAGTGCGGACACGATGTTGTAATTCTGCTTGATTCAATAACCCGTTTGGCAAGAGCCTACAACACCACAGCACCAGCATCAGGCAAGATACTTTCAGGTGGTGTTGATTCAAATGCACTGCACAAGCCAAAACAATTCTTTGGAGCCGCCCGTAACATTGAGAACGGAGGCAGTCTTACAATAATTGCAACCGCCCTTACAGAAACAGGTTCAAAGATGGATGACGTTATTTTTGAGGAGTTTAAGGGTACAGGTAACATGGAGTTGCAGCTTGACCGCAAATTATCCAACCGCCGTATATTCCCGGCTATTGACATTATGGCATCAGGCACACGTAGAGATGACCTTCTTCTTGACGCTGACACACTTAGCCGTATGTGGGTTGTACGCCGATTCCTTGCTGACAGAACATCAGTTGAAGCAATGGAGTTCCTAAAGGATAAGATTGCCCTTACAAAAGACAACGCAGAGTTTTTAGCCTCAATTAACGGTTAACGAGTGTAGTGGCGGGTTTTATGCTCACCATTCTCATCTACAATAATGTAAGCCTCAAGGTCATACTTTGAGGCTTTTATTATGTTCTTAATCAAGGTTGTATCGCCCGCTACAATAAATGATGTGGCGTATGCGTCAGCAATGGTGCATCTTGATGTAATTACACTTGCACTAAGTACATAACTATTTGCAGGATAACCTGTTATAGGATTTATAGTATGAGACACCTTTCTCTCTTTAGTTATGTAGAACTGACGATAATTACCTGATGTGGCAATAGCCTGATTCTTCAAAGGTATTGAGAACTCTATATCATTTTTAGTCTGCGATGCGTCATCAACAGGCTTTACAACACCTATCTTCCACCACTCGCCGTCAGGGTTCTTTCCTCTTGCCATAATTTCCCCTCCTATGTCAAGCATATAGCGGTCAACACCTTTTGATACCATAAAGTCAGCAATGACATCACAGGCATAACCCTTTGCAATGGCACTTGCGTCAAGTTGTGTACGCGGGTCATCTTTTGTTATAGTGTTACCCTCAAGATGAACTCTTGCATACCCCACAAATGTTCTGATACTGTCAATTTCTTCCTGTGTCTTATATGATGCGGTATCCTTAGGGTCAAATCCAAAGCCCCAGAAATTTACAAGCGGAGCTATAGTAATGTCAAAAAGACCGTTAGTTGACTGACTTACATACTCAGCATCGGTGAATACATTTACAAACATATCGTCCACCTCACCGCCATTTTCAGAAGCGTTGATACGTGAAATAACTGAATTTTCATTGAATGGAGAGAGACTGCCGTTTATTAAATTGAAAAGGGAATCAATGTCTGACTGATAATTTTCCTCTGCATAATATACAAATGAATAATAGGTTCCAAACACCTTTCCAATGTTACTCTGTAATGTTTTTTTGTTATAACACGATGTCAAAACCATTACACTTAATAAAAATACTGCAATTCTTTTCATAATTCTATGTGTTAGAGTGTGCAAATTTAATGAAAAATTTTTACCTTTACGCTTTATTTGGGATACCATTTGTTTTTATGGATTATTTATTTCTTATAGCAGGTCTTGTTCTACTGTTTTTAGGTGGCGATTACCTTGTTGACGGAGCGGTTGACATAGCCAACAGATTCAAAGTGTCACCACTGATTGTAGGTATGACAATTGTGGCTTTCGGCACATCTGCACCTGAATTTATAGTAAGTTTGGAATCTGCAATAGGCGGGCATCCTGAAATAAGTTTGGGCAATGTAATTGGTTCAAACATAGCAAACATAGGTCTGATACTTGGCTTTACTGCACTGATTCTTCCGCTTGCCGTACAAAAAGCCACCTTTACAAGAGATATGCCGTTTCTGCTTATAATAAGCATACTTCTGTTTGCTGTTCTAAAAGACGGTGTTGTTTCAAGATTTGAAGGAATTATGTTTGTGGCACTTATAATCTGCCACACCCTATGGTGCATAAAACAAACGCCACGTCCTGAAAAAGAGACTGTTGCAGAGCCAAAATACAAACTTTGGGTTGCAATTGCCATTACTTTGGGTGCAGTAATTGCTCTTACCATAGGCTCTGACCTGCTTATTATGGGGGCAAGTGCCTTGGCAAAGTCATGGGGCATATCAGAAAGGGTTATTGCTGTAACAATAGTGGCATTTGGAACCAGCATACCTGAACTTGTAACATCAATTATAGCGGCGGCAAAAAAGCAGGCGGACATAGCCATTGGCAACATTGTGGGTTCAAACATATTCAATATTCTGTTTGTTCTTGGCACATCGGCAACCATCTGTCCTATAAGCAATTATAATTTTGATGTGTTCAAATTTGACCTTTGGTGGATGATAGGTTTTGTCCTATTCCTCCTCATTGCAATATTCCCTTTCAAAAGGGTTGTTCTTAAAAAATCCTACCCCGATACCCGCTACAGTACACTTGGCAGAATACCGGGAGCGGTAATGTTTTTAGCGTATACGCTATATGTGACACTATTATTTTAAAGGAGAAAGGAGAAATGAGAAAGGAGAAGCAGGAACAGTTAGATAGAAGATATATGCAGATGGCTCAGATATGGGCTGAAAATTCATATTGCAAACGCCGTCAGGTGGGTGCATTGCTTGTTAAGGACAAGATGATAATATCAGACGGTTTTAACGGCACACCTTGCGGATTTGAGAACATCTGTGAGGACGACACCAATCACACAAAACCGTATGTACTTCATGCAGAGGCAAATGCAATAACAAAAGTTGCCCGTTCAAACAATAGCAGTGAAGGTGCCACCATGTATGTAACCACATCGCCGTGCATTGAGTGTGCAAAACTTATAATACAATCAGGCATCAAGCGTGTTGTATATGCTCAGTCTTATCACACTCCTGATGGGTTAGAATTGCTAAAGCGTGCAGGCGTGGAAGTGGTTCAATGTTTAGTGAATAGTGAATTATGAAAAACAAGGTTATAATACCCATAATAGTTGCCGCATTTGTAACAATTGCCCTATTGATAGGAATTGCAATAGGCAAGAATACGGCTACGATACAGGTTGTGTCTGATGAAAATTATGACTACTCAAGATACAGTGGCACAGGCAATTCCTTTGGAAAGATAAATGCTATACTTACACTTCTTGACCAGGCGTATGTTGACACCATTGACATCAACAACCTTACTGACGACATTCTGCCTGACATAATGCACAATCTTGACCCCCACTCCGCCTATATACCAGCATCGGAGGTTGAGGAGTCACATGAAGACCTTGAAGGCTCTTTTTCAGGCATTGGGGTACAGTTCAACATTCAAAATGACACCGTTATGGTGGTTGATGTAATTGCAGGCGGACCGTCAGAGAAATTGGGCATTCGCCCCGGCGACAGAATTATTGAGGTTGAGGACTCTGTGTTTACCGGCTCTGAAATGACCAACAATAAGGTTCTCAAGACTTTAAGAGGCAAGAAAGGTACTGTTGTAAACATTAAGGTAAGGCGTGCCGGAGTTGCCAAGCCTTTGTCTTTTGCCATTAAAAGAGATGACATTCCTGTCAATAGCATTGACATATACTATATGCTTACTCCAACCATAGGCTATATGAAAATCAGCCGTTTTGGTGCAAATACCTACAATGAGTTTCTGACAGGACTCACCGATATGAAAAAACAGGGTGCCAAGGAGTTTATCATTGACCTTAGATATAATGGTGGCGGCTATCTTTCCGCTGTAATTCAAATGGTTAATGAATTTCTTGACCGTGGAGACCTGATAGTCTATACAGAGGGTCTGCACTACCCAAGACAAGATGTTTTTGCTGACGGAACAGGAAGGTTCAAAGGTTATAATGTATGTGTGCTGATTAATGAGTTTTCAGCATCGGCAAGTGAAATATTCTCAGGTGCCATACAAGATTTGGACAAGGGTATCATTGTGGGCAGACGTTCATTTGGCAAAGGTCTTGTACAACAGCAGATTCCGCTTACTGACGGTTCTGAAATAAGGCTTACCACCGCCCGATACCATACTCCTTCAGGCAGGTGCATTCAAAAGCCTTACAAGCAGGGTAAGATTGATGACTATGAAAAGGATATTGTTGAGCGTTATGACCGTGGAGAGTTCTTTGCATCTGACAGCATTACCTTGGCTGATTCTCTTGAGTTCCACACTCGTCTTGGCAGGGTTGTATATGGTGGCGGAGGTATTATGCCTGACTATTTTGTGGCACAAGACACAACGGTATACAACCAACTTTACAAGGATTTGTCACTTGGAACACACCTTTACGGATTCTCATTCCAATATGCTGACCGTAACCGTGCCTCTCTCAGTAAGATAAAGGATTGGAAGGCGATGCAGAAGCACATTGCCGCCTCAAATTATATGTCTGAGTTCCAAAAATACCTTGCTGAAAAGAAAGTTGAGTATAAGCAAGATGATTTTGAGGCTTGCCGCAAACCAATTGAAAATCTGATACAGGCATACATAGCCCGTACCATATTAGGGGATAACGGTTTCTACCCTATCTATAACCAAACCGATGAAACCATTAAGAAAGCATTGGAAGTAATGAAATAATAATTTTGAAGATGAACAAGACAGATTTAACAGGCGCTATAGCCGCCAATTCAGGATTATCAAAAGTTGATGCAAAAAAGGCACTTGACGCATTTATAAAAGTTGTTGCCTATCAGTTAAAGAAAGGTGAAAAAATCTCCATTGTGGGATTTGGTTCATTCCAAACCGTTAACCGTAAGGCAAGAGTGGGTGTAAACCCTGCAACTCAAAACAAGATGAACATTGAAGCAAAAAGAGTGGTAAAGTTCAAAGCAGGTGCTGAACTTGCAGACAAAGTCAAATAAATTCTAATATGGAAGAAAAAATATTAGAGGCAGTCATTGCAGCGGTCAAAAGTCTGTATAATGCTGACGTTAAGGCAACTGAATTATCTTTAAGCAAAACAAAAAAGGAGTTTGAAGGTGATTTGACGCTTGTTGTGTTCCCTCTTCTTAAGATTTCACATCAAAAACCTGAAGATACGGCAGAGGCAATAGGTTCATATCTCAAGCAAAATTGTGCAGAAGTATCTGATTATAATGTAATTAAAGGCTTCTTAAATTTGTCGTTAAATCAGACTTGTTGGGTTGACACACTATTACAGATAGATTCCACAAACAATTTTGGATTCAAGCCTGTTACAGACAACTCTCCGCTCTATATGGTGGAGTACTCCTCCCCTAACACAAACAAACCGCTTCACCTTGGTCATTTGCGTAACAATCTTTTGGGTTACAGCCTTTCAAAAATATTGGAGGCAAACGGCTATAAGGTTGTAAAGACCAATATAGTTAATGACCGTGGCATACATATCTGCAAGTCAATGCTTGCTTGGCTGAAGCATGGCAACGGAGCCACCCCTGAATCAACAGGAATCAAGGGAGACCATCTTGTAGGTGATTATTATGTTGCCTTTGACAAAGACTATAAGGCTCAAATCAAGGAACTTATGGACGGTGGCATGAGTGAGGACGATGCAAAAGCCAATGCCCCTATCATAAAGGAAGCTCAAGAGATGCTCCGTAAATGGGAAGCCGGCGATGCTGAAGTACGTGCCTTATGGCAAAAGATGA
The DNA here is from genome assembly GCA_024405855.1 of Paludibacteraceae bacterium. Taxonomy (GTDB): domain Bacteria; phylum Bacteroidota; class Bacteroidia; order Bacteroidales; family Paludibacteraceae; genus Enterocola. Next base: position 71,778 of record JAKSNZ010000001.1, on the reverse strand, counting down.
ACACTTGGGTATATGCCGGTTTTGATGAGACTTACAGGCGTATGGGGGTTGGTTTTGATAAAATTTATTACGAATCAGATACTTATCTTGTAGGCAAGAAAAAAGTTGAGGAAGGTCTTGAAAAGGGAATATTCTACCGCCGTGCTGACGGTTCTGTGTGGGCAGACCTTACAAAAGACGGATTAGATGAAAAACTGCTGTTGCGTTCTGACGGCACATCGGTGTACATGACACAAGATATAGGCACTGCAACCCTCAGATTTTCAGACTATAACATTGACAAAATGATTTATGTTGTAGGCAATGAGCAAAACTATCATTTCCAAGTGCTTTCACTGCTACTTGATAAGTTAGGTTTCTCATTCGGCAAGGATTTGGTTCACTTCTCATACGGAATGGTTGAACTGCCTGAAGGCAAGATGAAGAGCCGTGAAGGTACTGTAGTTGATTCTGATGACCTTATGGACGAGATGGTCAACACTGCAACACAAATTTCAAAGGAACTTGGAAAACTTGACGGTCTTTCAGAGAAAGAGGTTGCCGACACTTGTGAAATGATAGGTATGGGTGCCTTAAAGTATTTCCTACTAAAAGTTGACCCAAGAAAGAATATGGTGTTCAACCCTAAGGAATCTATTGATTTCAACGGTAACACAGGTTCTTTCATTCAATATACGCATGCCCGTATAAAGTCAGTATTGCGTAAGGCGGAAGAGAGCGGAATCAACATTGGAACGCTTGACAAGAACCTGCAACTCAGCGATAAGGAGTCAGGACTTGTCCAAACGCTTGCCTCTTTCCCATCTGTAGTGGAACAGGCAGGAGTTGAATACAGTCCAAGCCAAATTGCAAACTATACGTATGACCTTGTAAAGCAATACAACCAATTCTATCATGACTTCCAAATTCTCAAAGAGGAGAATGAAGCGTTGAGGGATTTCCGTCTTGTACTTTCACGCAATGTTGCAAAAGTAATAAAGAGTGCAATGGGGCTGTTAGGCATTAGTGTACCTGAAAAAATGTAAATTAGGGTCAAGGGGCAAGGGTCAAGGATTATGAAATATATAGAAGATTATAATTGGAGTATCGGGGTTATTGAGAGGTTCTACACTAAGGGGAGCCAACTCTATGACCTGCTTGTAACACACTGCCAAAAAGTGGCAGAACGTGCTGTCAAGGTACTTGAAGACCACCCTGAATTTAAGGTGGACAGCCATTTCATATATCAGGCGGCAATGCTCCATGATATTGGAATTATAAAGACCAACGCACCTTCTATTTTTTGTGAAGGAACTGAGCCTTATATTTGTCACGGATATTTGGGTGCTGACATGCTACGTTCCATAGGGCTTGACAAGCATGCATATATTGCGGAGAGGCATACAGGCACAGGGCTTACAAAAGAGTATATAGCGGAAAACGGACTTCCTTTGCCGCTTGACCGCACTTATATGCCTGAAACAATTGAAGAGAAGATAGTCTGCTATGCTGACAAATTCTTTTCAAAGACAAAACTATATAATTGCAAAGATGCTGACGCTGTAAGGGTTTCATTAAAGAAATTCGGAGATGAAACCATTGAGCGTTTCAACACTATGAATGATATGTTCAAATAATGGGAATTGGAATAAACACATATACGCCACCTGCAGTCAAGAACATTATAATAGTCAATGTTCTGTTCTTTCTTGCATCAATAATATTGCCAAAATATTTCAACCTTGATGTAATATATTTGCTTGGACTTCACTATTTTGAATCGGAGTCATTCAACCCTGTGCAACTGCTCACATATATGTTTTTGCATGACACATCGGGGTTTGGACACATATTTTTCAATATGTTTGGTCTATGGATGTTTGGACGTGCCATAGAGCAGGTAATGGGTTCTAAAAGATTTCTTTTATACTACTTTGTAACAGGTGTGGGAGCGGCTATTGTTCAAGAGGTTACATGGATGTTCTCTCTTCAGCCAATGATGGTTACTGTGGGTGCCAGCGGCTGCATTTTTGGTCTGTTGGCTGCATTTGCCGTACTTTTTCCAAAAGCGGAAATTTTCCTGCTTTTTATTCCTATTCCAATAAAAGCACCTATATTTGTAATCATATATGCAGTAATAGAGTTGTTTGCCGGTGTTGCCGGCTCAGGAGACGGAATTGCACACTATGCACACTTGGGAGGCTTGGTTTTTGGTCTTATTCTGCTGTTTATTTGGAAGAAGCAGGGTAAGTTATATGATGATTTTAATTTCTGAACAATGGATTTCAAACATGACAGTTATCTGACAAGGTTGCTCTACATAAACATTGGAGTTTTTATTGTGGTGGGAATCGCTACCGCAATACTTACCGTTTCAGGCAACTCCAATTCCGCTTGGGTGGCTTTTTTAGAGATGCCGGCATCGGTAGGGCAATTCATTCTACAACCTTGGAGCATTATAACCTATATGTTTCTGCATGTAAGTTTTCTGCACCTGATATTCAACATATTGGTACTCTATTGGTTTGGAAAACTTTTCCTTGAATACTACACACAAAAGCAACTTACAAGCCTTTACATAATAGGAGGCCTGTTTGGAGGGGCATTATATATGGCAGGATATAATCTGCTGCCTTATTTTCAAGATAAGATAGAAAACACATATCTGCTTGGAGCATCGGCATCGGTTATGGCTGTGATTTTTGCATCTGTCATAACCGAACCTGACAAAAAGATACACCTTACATTCATAGGAGACATTAAACTTAAGTACCTTGGGCTTATTTTCCTTGTCATTGACCTTATGGGAGTTGGAGCAACCAATGCAGGAGGCAGTATGGCTCATTTGGGAGGTGCTATGGCAGGGTGTCTGTTTGCACTACTGATAACAAAGAAAGGAATTGATATTTGCACACCCATTAACGCCATCATTGGATTCTTTGCAAATCTTGGTTCCGGTAATGAACGCTCCTTCAAGTTCAGAAAGCGTCCTAAAGGTTCAGCCTCCGATGCTGAATGGAGTGCGTATGAGGCAGAAACAAAGAAGCATAACAATGCAAGAATCGATGAAATTCTTGATAAAATAAAGAAATCAGGTTATGATTCACTTACACCTGAAGAAAAAAAAGAACTTTTTGATATAAGCAAATGAAACTGTTTTTTAAAATACTGATAGGCATACTTACAGTAATTATTGGTATTGCACTTCTGCTTACCGATGCCATTTCATACATCAGACCTATATCTGCACTGTATATTTTATGTCCATTGACATTGTTCTTCTCCACATTTATTGTGGCAATGATTTTCTGCACATTTTATTGGATGTGCATAAAGAGTTGGTGGACTGCATTAGTGTGTGCACTTATTATTGCGGCATCCGTTCCAAATGTACTTAAGACATACACGTTTTCCGCTAAAAATCCTACAACATCAATAGAAGGCTCCACCTCAATAATGAGTTACAATGTTCATCTGTTTGACTGGTTTGAAGGAGAAAAGGGAATCAGAAACGGAATTTCCACACTTGACTACATAAACTCATCAAATAAGGATATAGTTTGTTTGCAAGAGGTGTTATACTATCCTGACGGCAAATACACACTTGATTTCATAAAAAACAGACTTGGCAATTACAAGTACAGTTATGTCAAGGTTTTGAATAACAGTAACAAGGTTTCAAAATGTATTGCAACCTTTTCCAAACACCCTATTATAAGTTCAGAGGATATTGACATTAAGGACAATTGCCACGGAGCAATAATAAATAAGATTGCCTTAAGCACCGATACAATAACGGTTGTAAACTTCTACCTTAAGTCAAACCAACTTACACAGCAGGAAAAGGACTTGATACCTGACCAGACTATTACAACAGGCAAGCAGGTTGACGGATTGATTCCTAAAATATACAACAAACTTGTTAAGGCAAGCCTTGAACGCTGTAAAGAATCAGAGAAAGTTAAAGATGCCACAAAAGATATTGACCGCAATCTTATTCTTTGCGGCGACATGAATGACATTCCTGCATCGTACGCCTACAGGACATTGATTGAAAACAGAAAGGACGCCTTCCTGCAAATGGAGGATTGGGATATGGGTGTTACATTCCATGAAGGCATCTACAAGTTCAGAATTGATTATATTTTAACATCGGAGAACATTGGACTATTGGCGTTTGAAATAGACAAGCAACCAATGTCTGACCACTATCCAATAACACTTGATTTTATATGCAACCAGTAGTTTCTATTATTATGGGCAGTACAAGTGACCTGCCTGTTATGGAGAAGGCGGCAAAGGTTCTTGATGACTTCAAAGTTCCTTTTGAAATCAACGCTTTGTCAGCACACCGCACCCCTGATGCAGTTGAAGAGTTTGCAAAAAACGCTCAAGCACGCGGTATTAAAGTTATTATTGCAGCCGCAGGTATGGCGGCTCACCTTGGAGGTGTAATTGCCTCAATGACAACCGTTCCTGTAATTGGCGTGCCTATCAAGTCATCTATTGAAGGTCTTGACGCTCTTTTATCAATGGTTCAGATGCCTCCTGGAATTCCTGTTGCAACAGTAGGCATTAATGGTGCAATGAATGCAGGTATTCTTGCAGTTCAAATACTGGCTCTCAGTGATGAACGCTTGCAAAAGGAATTTGCCCAATTCAAGGAAGACTTGAAGAAAAAGATAGAAAAGGCTAATGCAGAACTTGCAGAGGTAAAATACGCCTACAAGACAAACTGATATACATATACATCTGTCCAGTCGTTCTCCCCTTTTATCCATTTGGGTAGGACGGCTGTCTTTTTGAACCCTGCCTTTTGAAACAACAAGGCTGATACTTCATTGTCAGCAGGAATATGACAGTATATCTGTTTTAGATGAAGAAAGTCAAAAGCATATTGTCTTGCTATTTCAACCGCCTGCAAAGCATAACCTTTACTTCTGAATTGAGAATCAATCAATATGCCTATCTCCATTCTTGAGTTAAAATGGTCATAGTTAAAAAGGTCAAGAATCCCTAATCTTGCCTTGTCTGAAACTCTCTCAATTATCAGTTTTAGGCATCCTTGCTCAAAAATGTCCTTTGACGATGCCTCAATATAGCGTTTTAGGTCAAATCTTGAATATGGAGATACGGTTGTAGAAGTGTGCCACAAAGTGGCATCGTTCTCCCATTTGTATAGAAAATCCAAATCCTCCGGTTCTAATGCCCTAAGCAATATTTCATTGTTGCTAAACTGCATGTATTGACTTTACCTTTATTAAACAACTGACTGTCATCTTAACCAATAGTTTTGAAAACGCACATCTGCCGTGTCTGTTAAAATATATTGACATTGAACCATAAAACGCCTCAATATACTTTTTTGAGCGATGATTTGTACTCTTACCTTTAAGGTGCGTTACAGTTACAGGCAAATAGTAGTTATACAACCCTTTTTCAAGTATTGTGACTGACAAATCAACATCCTCTCCAAACATAAAATAATCCTCACACAATTCAGCCTGAACACCTAATCTCTCTCTGTTAATCAGCATGAAGGCACCAGCCAACACATCTGTCCTGCCTGTTTCCGTCTCTTTTAGTGAAACATTATAGTAAGAAGCAAAACATTTGCTGTCAGGAAATAATTTTGCAAGCCCTACAATCTTACAGAATGAGTTCCACAATGTAGGTCTGTTACGCTTGCTTTCAGGCAGAAAGTTGCCGTCTGAATCTATCATTCTTACTCCTAATGCGCCAAAATTCTCTGCATTGTCAGCAAATCTGCAAACCTGTTTAAGACAATCAGGCTGAATAAACACATCGGGGTTCAACATCAGCACATATTTTGCATTTGAACGGCGTATGGCAATGTTATTTGCCTTTGCAAACCCTAAATTGTCTCCACTCTGAATATATGCAACTTGTGGAAACGCAGCCTCAACTGCCTCCTGTGAGCCGTCATTTGAATTATTGTCAACAACAAATACCTCAACATTCATACCCTTTGAGGCTTCAATTACACGTTCAAGGCATTGCATAAGCAATGCCTTGACCTTATAATTCACTATTATTACTGACAATGTGTTCAAGGCCTAATCTTCATGTTGTAGTTTTTCACCCAACCTTATAAGAAAGTTCTTTTTAGGCTGTACTGACATAAACGCATTATTATAAATAGGTTTTGTCTCTCCTTTAATAATTGCATATATCACACCCCAATCAGGCAAACCTCCAAGGTTTCTGTCATCAATGTAGATATCGGCATTTATTTTTCTGGAATAGCCGTCTCCCTGCTCCTCTTCAGGATGATTACTGTTTACTGCATAGAACTCCAAACCTTTGCTCCTGCAGTACTCAACAGCCTCATCTAGTTCCTTTCCTGTACGATATGTCCACAAAATAAGTTGTACATGCAACTCCTTCTGCAACTTCTTCAAAGTATCTATGGCAAAAGGGATAGGTTTACCTATAAGCGGATACTCATGGGTTACTATTGTTCCGTCAAAATCTACTGCTATTGTCATACTTCATTATTTGTCTCACCAAGGTATTTTTGTATTTTGTACTTGGTTGGTTTTGTAAGAATAAGGGCAATAAAGACTATCAAATAGGCAAACAGACTTGACTTATCCCTTAACAGTGAATAGCCGAAAATGGCGATGACACCTGTAAATGCCATTATTGACATTTGTATGACATTCCACTTGAAATAATAGTCAAGGTTCACCTTCTTCTTTATCTGATGATTGTATAGGCCTATTGCAGTTGGAATAAATACAAGTAAGATTCCCAAATCAATGTAACCGGTAACTATAGCCTTTGTTCCATAAAACTTATAGAAATACCATGGGCAAAAATGGGCTATAACTATACCAACTATGAACACTGCATAGATGGTATAGTATATCCAAGTCAATCTGTTCTGTATGATATTCATTGCTTCTCAAGCAATAATGTTTTTGTCGGTTGGTCACAAACTTCAGACGGACCAAAGTATTGTATTGGACCAGGATAAATGTATGCCGTTTCAATAGCCCACTTGTCACGATTAGCCGCAAAGAACTTGAATGGTGCTCCGTCAAGTTCTACAAGAGCCTTACGGATTACAGGCTTCATTTCTCCGTGGCGGCGTTCCATATTCATCATCATTGTGATAGGCACACCGGCTGCAATCCACTCATCAGAAGATTTTGTTGTGTTCTTTATAAGTGACATATAACCTGTCTTACCTGCACCTATAAGCTGGGCGGCATTATAACCAAGGCTATAGCAATAGTCAGCATCAAAGTTTGATGGAGCGGCACAACGTCCTTCATAACCGAAGAAGTGTCCCAAAGCAGAGAACTTACCATCATATTTTCCCTCTTTCTTCATAGCGGCAAGGCGTTTCTTAACCATTTCTATAAGAAGTTTCTCTGTTTCAATAAGTGATACCTGAACATTTCCGTGTGGGTCACGCTCAAGAGTAAGTTGTTTTGCAATGGCATCAGGAAGAGAAGCATATACAGCGGCACTCTGTGCTGTAAGCCCGGCAACAGCCTTTTTAACATCACTCTCCTTTGCAAGCAGGTCATTCAGTTCAGAGATAAGAATGTTCATCTCAGGAATAAACTCTATAAGACCCTCAGGTATTATAGCAACACCAAAGTTATTGCCACGAGCGGCACGTGCCGCAACCTTGTCGGCAATATCGTTCACAATTTGAGCAAGAGTCATCTTCTTAGCCTCAACCTCTTCAGAAACTATACATACGTTAGGTTGTGTCTGAAGTCCGCACTCAAGTGCAATGTGAGATGCACTACGACCCATAACCTTAATGAAGTGCCAATATTTTTTTGCAGAGTTGGCATCACGCATAATGTTACCAATAACCTCTGAATAAACCTTACATGCTGTATCAAAACCAAACGATGTCTCAATCTGGCTGTTCTTAAGGTCTCCGTCAATAGTCTTAGGGCAACCTATCACTTGAATACCACACTGTTTCTGCAAGTAGTACTCAGCAAGCACGCATGCGTTTGTGTTTGAGTCATCGCCGCCTATAATAACAAGAGCCTTGATTCCCAATTGGTTACAAATCTCAATACCGCTGTCAAACTGGTCTTGTTTTTCAAGTTTTGTTCTGCCTGAACCAATAATGTCAAAACCGCCTGTATTACGGTAATCGTCAATAATATCTGATGTAAGTTCAATGTATTTATGCTCTATAAGTCCGCTTGGACCACCAAGAAAACCGTAAAGTTTGTTGTTCTTGTTCAAAGCCTTAAGACCATCAAACAAACCTGAAATAACATTGTGACCGCCAGGAGCCTGACCACCTGAAAGAATAACACCCACGTTCATTGCAGGTTTTGATTTAAGACTTATTGTCTTCTCAAATGTTACTACAGGCATTCCGTATGTATTAGGGAATAATTTTTTGATTTCCACTTGGTCTGCTACAGACTCTGTAGCCTCACCCTCTTTAATGGCAACGGCACCTTTCAATGCCTTTGGAAGCTTAGGCTGATATGCAGCCCTTGCAATTTGCAACGCACTTTTATTAGTCATAATTTTTTTAGTTTTATGTTTCGGGGTGTAAAGATACAAAAAAAATAATTAACTTTGTACGCTAATGGAATTTTTACGCAAAATATTAGTAATATTGTCCATACTGATTGCATCTATGTATGCTTTTGCAATTACATGTGAATCAGAGTACAGTTTTACAATAAATGTAACGCAGTCAATTACTGAAAATTACACCGATGCCGTATGTAAAGGTTCTGACTACTCAAAATACGGATTTGACATAAAAAACCTTCAAAAAGATACAATTTGCCATAGAGAGGAGGATTGCAATACCTATACCCTACACCTGACGGTTTGTGAGCAAAAGCAGACAAATCTGTTTGAATCAATCTGTGAGGGCTCCACATTTACAAAATACGGTTTCAGTGAGTCAAAAGGCGGCATATACACCCAAAACAAACAGACAACATGCGGTTGTGACAGTACCGTAACCTTACATTTGGATGTCATTTCAAATGCAACCACCACCCTTTTTGACAAATTTTGCGTTAATGAAGGGTATAACGGTAGAGGTTTTACTGACATTTATGCAAAAAAAGACACTGTTTTGCAAAGGGAAGAGATGAAACAGGGATGTCCAAGCCATGTACAGTTATTCCTTACCGCCTGTTATCCTGAGACCACATCTTTAGCAGACACCGTACAAAGAGGTGTTCATTACACCAAATACAATTTTGACCTCTACACCTACTCTGATACTATAGCCGTGCAAAACCTTAAGACAGTGCAAGGTTGTGACAGTACGGTAACGCTATCCTTATTGGTATATCATGACTATCTTTTTGAAGAGAACAAGTCAATTTGCAGGGGAGACAGCCTATTTTGGCAAAACAAGTACTACAAAAATGAGGGTGATTATGAGGCAAGATACAAGAGCATATATAAGATGGACAGCGTATATGTCTTGCACTTAAGTTATGACCCAGACTACTTTATTGAAGAATACAGGTATGTAAATCAAGGTACTTCATTTATGTGGCATGGGAGGGAGATTTCTGATGCCGGAGAGTACTATGACTCACTTAAGACAGTAAACGGATGTGACAGCATTCATCATTTGACAGTGGCATTAAAATATGAGATTGTAATACCGCCGTTCTTTACCCCTGACGGAGACGGATTAAATGACACTTGGGTCATTAAAAACCTTGAATGTTATCCTGGTTCTACAGTTGAGATTTTTGACAGATACAACAGACGGGTGGCATTTTATAAAGATGATGTCAACAGTTGGGACGGATTATATAATGGACATCCTTTGCCAAGCGATGACTATTGGTATGTGATACGTATGGCTGATACGGGTATAAAACATTCAGGGCATTTCATTTTGAAAAGAGGCAAGCATCAGTGAAAAGAATAGCGTTCATATTGTCTTTATTTATTATTCCGCTGCAAATATTGGCATCGGGGTGTGAATCTGCCATAAAGGTAAAGGCAGAGTCAGAATGCAACTACAAAAAGTACAGTCTAAGTACAGGTGTGGGAACAGTGAGTGACAGGGATTGCGGTTGGTGTGCGTTAAGATATAATGAGGTTTGGTTAGAGACGCAGATGCCAAAATCGGGCAGATTGTCAATTGGCACTGACGGACACTACATTGACGGATTTATGGCTGTATATTCAGGCTCTTGCAATGCTCTAAATCCAATAAAATGTTCAAATAACGGCAGATTGCCTGAAGTGTTGGAAATTACAGAAGTTACTCCGGGTACAACCTTATTCATAAGAATAGGTTTGGTGGAAGAGAATTCTGTAGGAGTATGCCTTCAGGAGATGGAGAAAATTGAATATCCAAAATGCACAACCTCCACAATAGCCGCAAACCATTGTTCAGAAGCCACACTGATACAGACTCCCAACGGTTATTGCGGCAATACAAGTTCTGATTACAGTGCAGAGACTCCGGGAAATCTGCAAAATGAATTTTGCGGTTCTATAGAGAACAACTCTTGGATTCAGTTTGTGGCATCGGCTGAAAAAGCAAGTCTGAATATATTTGTAAAAAACTGTAAGAATGGAATTGGAGTGCAAATGAGGATTTATGAGACAACAGACTGCAACTATTTTATTCCTTATTCAAATTGTTGGAACCCTGCCATTGAAACTAATGGTGTAGTTACCGCTACAGGACTTACCCCTGGACAACGCTACTATCTTATGATTGACGGTTATGCAGGAGATGTTTGTGATTATACCATATCGGCAGGAGAAGGAGTTGAGACACCTCAGACATTTATTGAAGATATAATATGTAAAGGCGAGCGATATAAAAAACATGGTTTTGATGTAAGTGAACCAGGTGTTTATAGGCAAACTCTTGTAGGACCTACGGGTAAGGATTCCATTGTAGTGTTAAGTCTGACGGTTCAAGAACCTATGTTCACATACCTTTCAGATTCAATTTATGCCTGTGAGCGATACACAAAAAACGGATTTAATGTAAACACTCAAGGCAAGCACTATCTGCATCTTTCATCAGCGGCAGGCTGTGACAGCACCGTAGAGTTAAGTTTGAAGGTGTTACCTTATAAGGAGTTCTTTCTGAACGCAGCAATATGTAACGGGGAATCTTATGAACTAAACGGATTTTCCGTTTCCAAGGCAGGCACATATAAAAAGACTTTCAAAACCGCACTTGGTTGTGACAGCATTGTAACTCTTAATCTTACTGTTCAAGATGGTCTTGATTTACATGTTGACGGCAAACTTGACATCTGTTCAGGAGAAAGCACAACTTTGTACGCATCGGGCGGAAACAAATATACATGGCTTGATGCTGACAGAAACATAATAGGCACAGGTGAAACCTTAACTCTGTCTCCTGCAACCACAACAAGTTACATACTTTATTCAAAGAATGAGGAGAATTGTCCTGCCACACTCACTGACTGTGAAGGGCACTCATACCCTGCCGTAAAAATAGGTGAGCAGTGTTGGATGGCAGAGAACCTGAAGTGCAAGACTTTTGATACTGAAAGTGAACTTGCAGGATACTATTTAATGCCAGCCACCAGATATGCTGAAGATTTTGGTCCATACTATTTTGACCCTAAAAACAGCACTTCTGAGTATGATGACGATTTGACTTCCGCACACAGACAAAAATTAGGGTATCTGTACAGTTGGGCAGGTGCTGTGGCTTTGCCAAGTGCAGATGATGCACTGAATCAAACAACACCTTTTGCAGACAGCAGACAGGGTATATGTCCAAACGGTTGGCATGTTCCTACTACAAATGAAGTTAATACTTTATGCAATACTATAGGTGGGTCTTATGTTGCAGGTAAAAAATTAAAGTCAAAAGACGGTTGGTATAAAAAGGGACGGGATTATATGGCTGGCACTGATGAATACAACTTTACTATGTTGCCTGCAGGTTTTTCAGTGGGTAACCTAATGAGTTATCTTGGAGCCAACGGTTCTTTCTGGACCTCAACTCCTATGTCTGGTAATTTTGAGGCCGCATACGACTGGTTCACTTTTTACACCACTGATATTTTGGAGCGTACAAACAATGAAAAATATTATGGACGCCCTGTCAGATGTGTAAAAAACAGTTATTAATTACACTGTTTTTACAAAATTTTATTATATTTGCAAATTGTTTATTAAATATCAAATACAAATCTTAAAGTCTTTATTATGTTACAAGGTCAAAAGAATATGAGCACTTGGTTCTACGCCTTGCTCAGTTTGCCTGCTACCGCCATGGGTTTCGGCCTATCGGTGCAGATTTCTGCGTTGAGTTGGATTCTTTCCACAAAGTATGGTCTTAGTATTGGTGATATAGGTATTGTTTGGGCGGCAGGTCCAATTGCAGGTATCATTGCACAACCTATAGTTGGTGCCGTAAGTGACAAACTATGGTTCTTGGGTGGACGCCGCCGTCCTTGGATTATTCTTGGTGGTCTGCTTACCGGCTTAATGCTTCTTGCTCTGCCTAATCTTGAAATTGTACAAAAAATGTTTGGCATGGAGGGTGCCGCAGGTCTGCTTCCTATAGCTGTTTGCGTGGCACTAACTCTTGACCTTTCAATAAATGTAAGTTTTAACCCTACCCGTTCTCTTGTTGCTGACTGTACTACACAGGAACAACGTAGTAAAGGTTATACTTGGATGCAGACCGTATCAGGCACATTTGGCGTGCTTGCGTATCTTGTAGCAGTGCTTTGGGGCAATGAAACACTTATATATGTGGGCATGATAATTGCCGTTCTATTTACAATACTGCCTATCTTCTTTATTGAAGAGCCTCGCACCCTTGAAGCGGAAGAAAACAAGAGTGAAACAAAGACTCAGGCAAAGGGTGGTTCTTATCTTAAGGATATGAACAATGCCATTCTTCCTCTTTACGGTTTCCTTGTATATGGCATTTATGTAATAGTTGCAAAACTCTTTATTCCTGCTGATGTAATAGCATCGATGCCTCATTATTTAGGTTTGAACGCAATTGAACTTGCATGTGTTGCAATTGAAATAGTCGCACTTCTGTTAGTGCTTACCAACACATTTAAGGTAAAGGAAGATATGCATGAGTTCCAAAAAATCCTGCTTGCACACTCATTTACATGGTGGGGTGTACAGACTATGAATGTCTATATGTTCTTCTATGTTGCAAATGTGATTTCAGGCATAGATGCAGGTTCCGCTCAAACAGTAAACTCAATGGCATTCCTTGTACGTGACCTTATTGGTGCCTTGCTGCCTGTTCTTGTACTTAATGTAATTGCCGCCAAGAAAGGTATGGCTCACACTCACACAGGTGCCATTCTTGCAATGGCGTTAGGTTATGCAATCATCTATTTCTGCGGAGCAAACATTTACACTTTCTTTGTGGCTCTTGTAATTGTAGGTATAGGTTGGGCATCGTTGGTTTCTCTTCCGTTTGCCATTATGAGTTCACGTGTTGACCAATCTCAAATGGGATTGTATATGGGAATCTTCAACCTTTCAGTTGTGCTTCCACAACTTGTTGCTTCATTCAAGATGGGTGAGGTTATTGATGCCGCTGAAGATAAGTCAATAATTTTTGCAATTTGTGCAATCTGCCTTCTTATCTCAGGTATCCTTTGGATATTTGTTAAGGAGAAGAAGTAAAATAATGACAAGACATAGAAGCCGGAAACGGCTCACATATAAAGGTTGGTAGAAATTACCCTCCCCGTGCAAACGGGGGGGGTAATTTGCTTAATATCAGTTAATTATAATGATTATATTAAATTTAGTAAGTTATGACGTTCACAAATTGCTCGCTGTTAACCCCTTCAAAACCACAGTTTTGTTCGGAGACTCACTAATGCGGAACTGACAAGTCAGTTCCCAGTTCGTGCCTCCAAAACTATGTGGTTTTGTGCGGCGGCTCGCAGTGTTCACTCTATAACTTACTAAATTTAACCGATTAACCAATAGAGAAACGAGATTAACTAACATAATTATTAACTTTCAATTTTCAACTTTCAACTTTCAACTATGAAGAACAACTATTCCGCTCCTAAAATGGAGCAAGTAAGTATGGAGGCGGAGATGCCCGTAATGATAGGCTCTGGTGCTCCTGTATCAAAAAGTAATGTAGCCGCAATGAGTGTAGGTGCTACAGGTACTTGGTAATTAATCTTAAAATTATTAGAACAATGAAGAAACTTATTTACACATTTGGAGCGGCATTGGTAATGTTAGCCTCTGCATCTTGTGAGAAAAAAGAGACAGTAAAAGAGGCACAGTCATCTGTAGAGAAGACTGATATGACCTTTAAAGCCGTACCAACGGGAGCGGCAAGAACCACAGTGCTGTCAGATGGCACCACAGTGGTATGGTCAGAGGGCGATGCCATTAAAGTGTTTGCCGATGGAGCCACAACAGGTGATGTTTGTGAGATGACAGACCCTAAATGGGTGGGGACATCTTATGCTGAGTTCAGTGGAAAGTGTGCCGCACAAGGCCCTTGGACAGCAATATGCCCTGCGTTTGAGGGTGCAACATATTCTGACGGTGCAATAACATTTACAATGCCTGCTGAGCAGAATTATGCAGAGAATACATTTGCAAAGGGAGCTATGCCGTGTGTAGCATATTCAGAGACTACAGAGTTTGCCTTCAATCACTCATTTGGTGTGTTGAAGCTTAGTCTTAAACTTGCATCAGGCAAGACAGGCTCAGTAAAAAGCATAACCGTTACAAATAAAGGCACAGAGAAACTTAACGGAACATTTACCGTTACTCCTAAAACAAGTGCTACTGCAGCAAAGAGCGGTACAGACGGAACCAATGCAATAACCCTTAATTGTGGTAGTGGTGTTGCACTGAGCACAATTGCTACAGATTTCTGGATAGTGGTTCCTGCAGGTGCGTTTGCAAGCGGATTTGATGTTGAGATTACGACAATAGATGACAAGATTGCAACATTGTCAACAGAGAATGATAACACTATAAAGGTGGGAGAAATTAAACCAATGCCTGAGAGGGAGATTAAGTTTACTGCAGGCTATGCCACAGTTAATGCTGAAGCTGGTATTCCTGGTAATAAGGTTAAATGGGTGCAACTATGGGAAGATGGACCTAAGTGGGCTGAGTACAATGTTGGTGCAACATCTGTAGAAGAGTATGGTGGCTATTACTGCTGGGGTGGACTTATAGACAAAGGTGATGATTACTTTGAAGGATATTGTGGAGTAAATCTTCCTAGCGACTATGACACAGCAAAAAACTTGTGGGGTGACAATTGGAAGATGCCAACAGATACAGACATTAACAATCTTATTAGCAACTGCACTGTTACAGAGTATTATAGTGATAATAAATACGATGGTAAGAATGGCGTATTATTTACAGGTAAGGATGACTACTCAAGAAACTCTGTCTTTTTTCATGCAGCGGGCTTATACTTCGAAGATGAAATCAAAGGTATTGATCAAGCAGTGTTTTATTGGGACTCTACTCTCCCTATGTATTACGATTATACACTAGCCAAATGCCTGTTTAGTATGACTGGCACTTTGAAGGAGTACGATAGGTACCGCAGCGAAGGACTATCTGTTCGTGCGGTTTTGAATGAGAGTAACTAAGCCACAGCTCCGTCATTAAAGATATCTCACTTCGTTCGATATGACGTGAGGAATGACGAGGCGAATTGAATCAGGCGGGTCAAGGTTTCATTGGAAACTTTGACCCGTTTTGGTTTTTGGGAAAAATTGACTAACTTTGCACTCAAAGAGTACTAATTGCTCTGATACAATAATTATGGCAATAGCAATAGCATCAGTTCCTGTACTAAAAGGTGCGGCAGCAGATAGATTCGAAAAACAAATGATGGAAAGTGAGAGTCGTAGAGGTTCGGTAGATTTTACAAAGTCCATTGAAAATGCAAGAAGGATATTGGTAAAGGCTGAGTTTATATAATAACAGACCATGTCCTATCTTTCCGATCTTGGTATTAGTCAATCTATGCAAGGAAAGAAATTGGGAACAGAAGTTTTGGATTTTATCAAGGCATGGCTTGTTGACCCTATGAATAAGACAGGTTGTAGATTCGTGTTGGTTGACTCATATAATCAACGGGAAAATTTCAGTTTCTACGAACGAAATGGATTTAAATTTCTCTTCAGCTCAGAAGAACAAGAGCGTGAGTTCCGTGATTTAAGACCAGAAAGACCGCTTAATACTAGGTTGATGTATTTTGACCTTATAGAATTGTTGAACTGATTTTACATATATTTTGAACAACGAATGTTAAAACACAGAAGCCGGAAACGACCTATATATAATTATGAGAAAACTGACTTGCTTTACAATGTTTCTGCTATTGCCAATTATGGTGGTGGCACAGACAAAGTTTTGGGTGTATAACAATAATGGCACACAAATTGAGTACATTATATCAGAAGTTGACAGTATCAGTTTTACCAAGCCGTCATTAAAAGAGAAGTGCAAGGCATCAGACTACCCGCAGGTGACCATTGGTACACAGGTATGGATGGCTGAGAACTACCGCTGTAGTAAGTATGACACTCAGTCAGAGGCATACAAGGAGGGCAGATACACTATTCTAACAACATCAGAAAATTTTGTGAATACCCCATACTATACCGATGCCTCAGAAAGGAGTAAATGGGATCAATATAGTCAACAATATGGAGATAACCTTACTGATGAACAGGTTGCCCAATTAGGATACCTATATAATTGGGCGGCGGCGGTTGGTGTTGCTGACGGTCAGCAACAAACAACTGCCTTCACAGGCAGCAGACAGGGTATATGCCCTAACGGATGGCATATACCAACAGATGCTGAATGGCAGACTCTAAATGATTATATTGAAAAGACAGATGAGAAAGGCAAACGTACTGCAGGCAAGCATCTAAAGACAACATCAGGTTGGTATAATGGTGATGACATCTATAAACTTGGGCTTGACACCTATGGTTTTGCGGCTCTGCCTGCGGGCAGTTCAATGGGTTGTGTAGTCAGTTACGTTGGTAACTATATCACTTTTTGGACAGCTACTCCATTTAATGACGATGATTATAACGCTTACTGTCGCAACCTCTTTTATAATACTGACATTTTGGATAGTGGTTACATTGCTAAGAATGTCGGTCGGACTGTGCGTTGCCTAAAGGATTAATATCATCATAAGGTATTGACTTTTTCAATGTAGTCCAAAATTTCATCTCTGCCATCAGTTGTGACGGATGACGATAAAAAGATTGGGGGAAGTGTCTCCCAATCTTCTTTTAATCTCTCCTTGTAATTCCCAATATTGGTATTGAGTGCGGTTTTTGTAAGTTTATCTGTTTTTGTAAAAACTATGGAAAACGGAATGCCGTTCTCTCCAAGCCAAGTAATA
This sequence comes from Paludibacteraceae bacterium, assembly GCA_024405855.1. Classification (GTDB taxonomy): domain Bacteria; phylum Bacteroidota; class Bacteroidia; order Bacteroidales; family Paludibacteraceae; genus Enterocola. The sequence continues at coordinate 54,398 of JAKSNZ010000001.1, read as the reverse complement.
AACTCAATATCAATTTTCTGAGGTTCAAGACGACTGTCAACAAGCACAAAAAGATTTGCAAGTTGCTCTCTTTCCATAATATAGCCCTCAATCATACGACGTAACTCTTCACGCTGCCGTTTGCCTCTTTGAGCAAATCCGTATCCTGGCAAATCAACCAAATGCCAATTGTCATTTACAAGAAAATGATTTATTAATAAAGTTTTACCAGGTGTGGAGCCCGTAAGTGCAAGCCCCTTTTTACCTACAAGCATATTTATTAGAGATGACTTGCCCACATTTGACCTGCCTATAAAAGCATATTCAGGCAGGTTTGATTTTGGGCAATCACCCACCTTAGGACTACTCTTTATAAATATAGCACTTTTAATAATCATAAAACCTTTATCCTTGACCCTTGTCCCTTTAACCTATTTTTATTATCTTTGCAACTGCAAAGATAGTAAAAATGCAGTCATATCCGTCATATCTGCTTGAAAATGCCGTAAATCAGCTTTCAAAACTGCCTGGAGTGGGCAGAAAGTCTGCATTGAGGCTTGCCCTGCATCTGCTAAGGCAGGATTCACAGCAGGTGAATGATTTTGCACAATCAATACTTCTTCTTAAGAATGAGGTCAAGTACTGTAAAGTGTGCCGTAACATTTCAGACAGCGATGTATGCAGTATCTGTTCTGACCCAAAACGCGATGCCACAACAGTTTGTGTGGTTGAAACCATAAAGGAGGTTATGCTTATTGAAGAGACGGAACAATACAAGGGCTTGTATCATGTACTTGGCGGAGTGATAAGCCCGATGGACGGCATCAAGCCTTCTGACCTTGAAATAGAAAGTCTTGTTGACAGAGTGTCAAAAGGAGAGATAAAGGAAATTGTGTTTGCATTAAGTCCTACAATGGAGGGAGACACCACAGCATACTACATAGCACGTAAACTACAAGGCTCTAACGTTAAAATGACAACTATAGCACGTGGAATCTCTGTTGGCGATGAACTACAATACTCAGATTCAGTAACCCTTGGCAGGTCAATTCTTGACAGGCAGGAGTACAAGATGTAATATTTTTAATTTTTTATGAAAGTTTGCATTGCAGAAAAGCCATCGGTGGCAAGGGAGATAGCGGCGGTCTTGGGGGCAACCCAAAGGCATGACGGCTATATGGAGGGGAACGGGTATCAGGTTACTTGGACATACGGACATCTGTGCACACTTAAGGAGCCTCACGAATATAATGAGCGTTGGAAGGCGTGGCGAATGAGTGAGATTCCAATGATACCTGAAAAATTTGGCATAAGGGTTATGGATGATGAAGGGGTGCAAAAGCAGTTCAAGGTAATAGAGAAACTCTTTAATGAGGCTGATGAAATTATAAACTGCGGCGATGCCGGACAGGAGGGTGAGGTTATACAACGATGGGTTATGCAGTGTGCCAAATGCAGGAAACCTGTAAAACGCCTTTGGATTTCATCTCTTACAGAAGAGGCAATAAAAGAGGGGTTCAACAATCTTTATGATTCTTCTAAATTTGATACCCTGTTTGCGGCAGGTTGTGCAAGAGCAATTGGTGATTGGCTACTTGGCATAAATGCAACACGCTTATATACAATTAAATACGGAAATGGCAAAGGAGTTTTGAGCGTTGGCAGAGTGCAAACCCCTACCCTTGCTCTTGTTGTAAAAAGACAAAAGGAGATAGACAACTTTGTGCCTCAGCCATATTGGGAACTTAAAACTGTTTACCGCAATGCCACATTCAGTGTAAAACAAGGCAGGTTTGACAAAAAAGAGGATGCTGAAAAGGCTTTGCAAGATATTGAGGGAAAGGAGTTTGAGGTTACATCGGTGGAGAAAAAGAACGGAAAGGAACTTGCCCCGCGTCTGTTTGACCTTACATCACTGCAAGTTGAGTGCAACAAGCGTTTTGGCTACAGTGCAGAAAAGACATTACAGATAATACAAAGCCTCTATGAAAAGAAACTTGCCACATACCCAAGAGTGGACACTACATATCTTCCAAACGATATTTATCCTAAAGTACCTCAGATACTTGCAGGTATAACCCCATATCAGAAATTTACAGAGCCGTTAAAAGGAGTTAAACTCAGAAAGGACTCCACCGTCTTTAATGACAAGAAGGTTACTGACCACCATGCCATAATACCAACTGGCAAGTTCTTTAACAATTTCACGCCTGATGAGAAATGGGTGTATGACCTTATTGTACGCAGGTTCATTGCCGTTTTCTACCCTGACTGTAAAGTTGCAAACACTGTGGTTGAAGGCAAAAGCGCCGATGTGGAGTTCCGAGTATCGGGCAAGGTGATACTTGAACCTGGATGGAGAGTCCTGTTTCCAAATGACAAGGCAGAGAAAAAGGACGATGAAGCGGAAGTGTTGCCTGATTTTACAGAAGGAGAGAAAGGTCCTCACACCCCATCTTTGGCAGAGAAAATGACACAACCGCCAAAGTACTATTCTGAGGCAAGTCTGTTAAGGGCAATGGAGACGGCAGGCAAGACCGTTGATGATGAGGAGTTGCGTGACCTTATGAAAGAGAACGGCATAGGACGCCCCTCAACACGTGCCGCCATTATTGAAACTTTGTTCAAGAGAAACTATATTGTTAGAGACAAAAAACGCATTGTAGCCACAAAAACAGGAATAGCACTTATTGACACCATTGAAAATGAACTGCTTAAGAGTGCAACGCTTACAGGTATGTGGGAAAAGAAGATGCGGGATATTGAGCATGGCAACTACTCTATGGAAACATTTATGGGAGAACTGAAGACTATGGTGCAGGATGTTTCGTCAGAAGTGAAAAACTCTCAGGGCAAAAAGATTGATATTTAGAAAAAAATTCTTAATTTTGTAGTTTTATGAATCATAAAACTAATAACGTAAAATATATATTATGAAAAAAACAGCTTTACTTCTATCTTTTATTTCTGCAACACTAACCATGTTTGCACAGTCTTTCACTCCTGACCAAGTGAATCAATGCTACAGTGATTTTGGAGATAACGTAACCTTTATCTTTGATGAAGGCCTGTATGGCATGCAACCACAAAGAGTATACGTTACAGGCGAATTCCGCAATTGGGATTCCTCAACGGAAGTTGGACCTTGGGAACTAAAAAAGGTTGGGAACCAATGGGTTCTATCTTTTGACAACACAGATGAGGCTGTAATAAAGTCAAACTCACAATTCAAGTTCCGTACAAATGACGGAGACTGGATTGACCCATGGAGCGGTGCACCTAACCAAAAGAACGGCAATCTTGTATTTAAGCCACAGGCTGAAGTGTTCCAAATGAGAGCGGAATTAAAGTTATCAGGCAATATTTGGGCTGAAATTGGAGACGGCAGAACTACAAAAGTAGAGGACTACAGATTGACCGATGCACAAGGTAAAGAGATTAAGATAGCAGGAGTAATGCCAAACGGTGCTCGCACCACACTTATCACGCCTGCTAAACCTATTGATATAAGAAGAGTCTATTACCTTGAATTTTTACCACTTAAACAAAAGGCTTTCTGCTCATACGACGGTTGGTTCCGTGAAATTTACTCCACCAAGGAATTGGGTGCCAATGTAGATGACAACACAACTGTTTTCCGTGTATTTGCACCACGTGCAACAAATGTGGTTCTTTATCTTTATAATGACAAGAATGACTCTATTCCAACACTTGGAGAGTTTGAAATGGCAAAGGACAAAGATGGCGTTTGGGAGTATTCTTTTAACAAAGACCTTGCTGGTGTATGGTATGATTTTACCGTTCACGGATTCAAAGACCCGGGAAACAGGTTCTATGAGACCCATCCAGTTCATATAAATGACCCATACGCCCGCGTAAGTGATGACACTTTTGGAAAGTGTAGGGTTTGGCATCGTACCGTACCTGCCACACCACTTGCAAACGGCATTCCTGCAATGAAAGATGTAATCTCATACGAGGTTCATGTACAAGACTTTACAGACAAACTTCCACTTCCTGACAGTCTTAAGGGAACTATGAAAGGAATGATTACCCCTGGACTCAAGAACAAGAAGGGAGAGCCTATTGGATTTGATTATCTTATTGATTTAGGTATAAATACCATTCACCTCCAGCCAATGCAGGAGTATCTTCATATCCCCGATGCAGAATGGCAAGAGGCATTTAAGGATGACTCATTTATGATTGCCCAAGGCATTGCAAATGAGAATTATCAGTGGGGATACAGAACTTCATTTGCAATGGCGGTTGAGAGCCGTTACAGAGTAAAGGGTTCTGATAATGGAAGTGAACGTGACCAATTCCGTGATTTGGTTCAGGCGTTCCACGATAAAGGTATCGCCGTAATAATTGACTTGGTTCCAAACCATACAGCAGAAGATATGGAGGGACATAATTGGAACTTCAATTTCAACGGTTTTGACAAACAATATTATTACAGAACAAAGAATTTTGAGCATATAGGCGGCTACGGCAATGAAATAAAGACAGAAAACCGTCCTATGACACAACGCTGGCTTATTGACCAATGTATGTATTTCATTAATGAATTTGGTATTGACGGTTTCCGCATTGACCTTGCAGGACAGATGGACCAACAGACTCTTTTGAAACTAAAAGAGACAATAGGCTATGACAAGATTCTTTACGGAGAGCCTTGGATTGGTTCAAATGACCCCGAATATGAGAACAATCCTGATTGGGATTGGTATAAGGAAGATGCTCCTATATGCTACTTCCAAGATGAGAGCCGTAACGCTTACAAGGGTGCCACATTTGACCTTAAAGACCCAAAAACAGACCGTGGATGGGCAGGTGGCAAGTTCTCTGAAAGAGCCAATGTAATGAAGGGCTTGACTTGCACATATAAGGAGGACAAGAACCCTTGCAGTGGCATTACATATCTTGACATTCATGATAATTTTGCACTTGCAGACCAATTTGGAGGTGCTGACTTTGACGGCAGAACCCATGTTGACCAAAAGGAGTACAAAATAGCCGCAACTCTTATGTACACCACAGTAGGACCTATTGTATGTCATGGCGGTTCTGAAATTATGAGAAGCAAGGCTCATGCTCCAATGCAGGAGATTGTAAAGCATACACCAAACTATAATGTATATTTCCACGGATATCGCGATTCATACAATTGCCGTGAGGCTAACGATTACCAATGGGAGCAAGTAGGACAGAAACCAAACAAGGAGAACAAAAATGACTATGCAAACATGCTGGCATTTTGGAAAGGCTTGAACAGATTGCGTTCTTCTGAGTACGGCAAAGTGTTCCGCACATGTGATGTCCTACCTGAAGGTTATTATAAATGGTATGCACCTGAAGATAAGGAGAGTGTACTTGGTTATATGGTTGACAACAAAGTACTTGTACTTATAAATGGTGGAGATTTCGGTTACACCTTCAACATTAATCTGCCTCAAGGTAATTGGAAACTTGTAGGCACTATGGATGAAATTAACCTTGATGGTGTTAAGTCAAAGAATAAGACATTAAAAGATTTTGCCGAGACCGGAAGCGTAATGGTGGAAGGCAAGGGATTGTATATTTTCATTTATGAATAAGATTATATTAACCGGTGACCGCCCTACCGGCAAGTTACATATAGGGCATTATGTGGGTTCTCTACGCCGTAGAGTGACTCTGCAAAATTCAGGAGAGTATGATAAAGTGCTTATTATGATTGCTGATGCACAGGCACTTACTGACAATGCTGACAATCCTGGCAAAGTAAGGGATAACATTATTGAAGTTGCTCTTGACTATCTTGCCTGCGGACTTGACCCAAACAAAAGCACACTGTTCATACAGTCAATGATACCTGAACTTTGCGAACTCACATTCTACTATATGAACCTTGTTTCAGTGGCACGCCTTCAGCGTAACCCCACTGTCAAGACAGAGATAAAGATGCGCGGATTTGCTGATGAGAGCATACCTGTAGGTTTCTTCACCTACCCTATTTCCCAAGCCGCAGATATAACTGCATTCAAAGCAACCACTGTTCCTGTTGGAATAGACCAAGCACCTATGATTGAGCAGTGCGTGGAGATTGTACGCCGTTTTAATAATGCCTACGGAGAAACCCTTGTTGAGCCAAAGATATTATTACCTGATAATCAGGCTTGTATGCGACTACCTGGCATTGACGGCAAAGCAAAGATGAGCAAATCTCTTGGAAACTGCATATACCTTAGCGAAGAAGCGGATTCACTTACTCAAAAGGTGCGTTCAATGTATACAGACCCTACGCACATAAAAGTTACAGACCCTGGAAAACTTGAAGGGAATGTAGTATTTACATATCTTGACGCTTTTTGTAAGACAGAACACTTCACAGAATTCTTACCTGAATATCAAAACCTACAGGAATTAAAAGACCACTACACACGTGGCGGACTTGGAGACATGAAGGTTAAGAAATTCTTGGGTCAGATTCTTGAAGAGGAACTTGCCCCTATCAGGGAACGCAGAAAAGAGTTTGCAAAAGACCCTGCTGCAGTTTATGAAATCTTAAGAAAAGGTAGCATTTCAGCCAGGGAAATTGCAGCAAAGACACTTGATGAAGTTAAAGATGCAATGAGAATCAACTATTTCAAGTGATTCTTTTTATCAGCACGCTTTTTCAAATATAATTGCAGGGAGTTTAAATTATTGTGGAATACACAATATAAACCTCCTGCAATTGCATTTATAGGAGCAAGGAATGTATATGCAACCCAAATTATGTAGGCAGTGTTCTTTTGCCCCAATGCCTGTCCTGCCGTAACTCTCTCATCATAGAAATCCCCTACTTTCCATCCAAACCAAAATTGTGCTATACAACTTAGCAATGTTGCAACAGCGATTCCAATAAAGGTAATTAGAGTTACATCACTGTGAAAAAACGCTTTTGTGGCTATGGCTATAGCTAACGGCAGCAATACAATCCATATATAAAATGCCCAATCATTCTGCTGCAGCAGCCACTTATGAAACTTAGGCATTGTGTATCGCACTATCCATGCCAAAAACAGAGGCCCTATCAATAGCGGAAACATCTTTGATGTCAATGACAAAAACATACTGAGGAATGTTGACTGCTCCGCAGGATTAAGCAGTGGCACAAACAAAGGTATTACTATTGCCGCCATCAGATTGCTTAATATGACGTATGTTGAGCATTTTGGTATGCTTCCGCCAAGTTTGTACGTAATTATTCCAGCGGCAGTTGCTGTAGGACATACAAAACAACAGAAAGCAGCCTCAGCAAACACCTTCCAATCACCGCCAATGTACAATGCGATACATGCAAACACTGATGATACAATTATCTGAATCAGGAGCAACCATATATGCCACTTCTGTAATCTTAAGTCTGAAACAGCCACATTACAGAAAGTAAGGAAGAGCATAATAAAAATCAGTACCGGCTGCAACACAGCAACTACGGCATTTACCGCAACATGGGCATCGGGGCTGAAACCACCGTAATGAAAAATAATATAGGCATTGAAACCCACCAATATTGCTATTGGAAGCGTCCAATTTTTAACAAATTGTAATATTTTATCAAAATGTGTCACTATTAAATCAAAAGTACTACAAAATTATGAAAAAAATCAGTAACTTTACAAGTTATTATGCAATAAGGTGAATTGAAACACTTAAAATTTCTCATACTTTCATTTGTTTTGTGTATTTCAAGCATTTCCATCTATGCTGAAACATACACAGGACTTGTTACAGACTCTATTACGGGTGAGATTCTTCCGTTCATATCAATTCAGATAGAAGGAACTATGTTTGGTGATGAGACTGACATTGACGGAAATTTTACAATAAAGGCGGAACCTTCACAAAAACTTATTTTCACATTCTTAGGATACAATACCAAGACCATTGCCCTAAGAAACTACCCTATGGGTAAAAAAATCAACGTCAAATTAAGACCTACTGACTATCAGTTGGCAGAGGTTCAGGTAACAGCAAAAAACTCATACTCAAAGAAAAACAATCCTGCTGTTGATTTAATAAAGAGAATCATATCTGAAAAAAAGGAGAATACGCTTGAAAACTGCAAATACTACCAACGTGATGCGTATGAAAAAATGGTGACGGGATTTACTGATTTCTCTGAAAAAATATCCAACACATTAGGTATAAATGACATAACAAAACAATCGGACACTTCAATAGTCAGCGGAAAGACCACTTTGCTTATGACATTGAAGGAGAAGAGCATGACACAATACTACAGGCAGAATCCTAAAACCCACAAACAGATTGTCAAAGGAAAATCAAGTCAGGGTATTGATGATGAAATTTTTGGAGAAGACTGGCTAAATTCCTATTTGACAGAACTATTTAAGGATGTAGACATTTATAGCGGAAGTATCATGATTGGATTCAAACCATTTGTGGGACCGCTATCATCAATGGCACCTGATTTCTATAAATTCTTCATCAAAGATACTATTGCAGTTGATTCCACAAAATACATTAGGTTAGGATTCACGCCGTTCAACTCCGCCAATTACGGCTTTATGGGATTCATTACCGTAGATTCAGCAACTCTTGCCATAAAGAATGTAAGTATTGATGTTCCTAAAAAGACAAACATAAACTTTATTGACGGACTACATATTGAGCAGAATTTCAACAAGAACGACAAAGGTATTATGGAATTGACCGATGACCGTCTTGTTTCAGAACTTGCCGTTATACAGGGCACACAAAGTGTGTATGTTGAAAGAAAGAGGACTTTCTCAAACTATATTTTCAATGAGCCTAACGATTCCATATTACGTAGTTTTTCAGGAGAAGAGCTTGTACTCAGAGATGCAGAAACAAGGGATAGTACTTTCTGGCAATCACAACGCTCCGATTCCTTGTCATTCAATGAATCAAAAATGGCGGCATTGATAACAAAACTTCAGAAAAACCCTGTTGTAAAGGGAATAATGTGGATTGCTGAAACACTTATAAAAGGATATATACGAACAGACAAAGTAAGCAAATTTGATATTGGTCCCGTATATTCAATGTTCAGTACAAGTGCTGTTGAAGGATTCAGACTTAAGGTGTGTGGAGAAACAACCGCAAATCTGTTCCCTAATTTCTTTGCAAGCGGATATATGGCTATGGGATTTGGAGACAACAGAATAAAATACGGAGGCACATTGGAATATTCATTCAATGAAAAGAAATATCACCCAAGAGAATTCCCCGTACATTCTTTGGCATTATCAGGAGAGGATGACATAAAGACCATAGGAGAGCAACCTGCCGGAACTTTGGCAGACAACCTTTTCTACTCCATTAAGCGTATGGCTGTAAGAACGGTAATGTATTACAAAAAAGGCAAACTTACATACACGTTTGAGAGCAGAAGCGGATTCTCCGTACAGCCATGGATTCACTATGAAATTGATGAAAGTGCAGGCATTCTTTCATTCAAAAGACCTATTGCTTACAAACCTGGAGAATTTGAGAACCTGCAATATCTGCACAATAATGAGTTAGGCATAAAGCTCAGATTTGCACCAAAAGAGAAAATAGTTCAAGGACGTATCTACCGTTTTAACCTAAAAAACCCGCACCCTGTGTTTGAACTTACTCACAAAGCAAGTTTTCCAGGCATACTGAACTGCGAATACGGATACCAGACAACTGAACTCAAATACTTGCAGAGATTTTTCCTGAATGCCTACGGCAGAATTGACCTGCTTGTCAAGGCAGGAAAAGTATGGACAGGCAACGTTCCTTACCCGTACCTTATGATGCCAAACGCAAACACCTCATTCACCATAATGGAGGAATCATTCAGTCAGGTCAATCCTCTTGAGTTTGTGGCGGACAATTATGCATCGCTTGACATAAGCATAAATACAAACCTGCTGTTCAATTCCATACCGGGTGTAAAGAAACTGCTGTTGAGAGAGGTTGTCGGATTCAAACTATATTGGGGTCACTTGTCCAACAAGAACAACCCTGCATACAATTCAAATCTACTGTTGTTTCCTGAAGGCACCTACGCAATGGATTGGCATGAGCCTTATATGGAATTCAGCGTAGGCATTGACAATATTCTAAAGGTTTTGAGAATTGATTACGTACGAAGAATAAATTACCTAAACCATCCTAATATATGGGCAAACGGTGTCAGAGTTTCATTAAATTTCCAATTTTAATTACAAACATGAAAACAAAACTGATTCTTTTAGCAATTGCATCCATTGTGGTGTTAGCATCGTGTAACGCCGGAAGGGGTTATGAGATTAAGGTTACTTCACCAAATGTAAAGAATGACACATTACGCCTTGCTCTGTACACTATGGGCAGTCTGACGAACAAGGATTCCGTTATTCTGGATTCAAAAGGCATAGGTGTTTTGAAAGGCAAGGAGCCTCTGAAACAAGGCAACTATGTGCTTTATCTTTCAGACGGAACCTACACCGATGTCATAATTGGTACAGACCAGCGTTTCAGCGTGCAACTTGATACTCTTGACATGCCTTACAATGTGCGCTTTAAAGGAGCAAAACAGACAGAGGATTTCTATGACTACTCAATGCTGTTTTTCAGGAACAAAAGCAAGGTACAGAAACTTGGAGAACAGGCTCAAACAGCAACAGAAGAGGAGCGTAATGAAATTATGTCAGAAATAGAAGCCATTACAAAAAAGGTGCAAGACGTAAAGGATTCACTTGTCAAAGTATATGACGGAGAAATGACAGCCGTATTCCTAAAGGGTTATAATATGGTGACACCTCCTGAAAATCTGACATCTGATGCTTATTACGCCTTTTACAGAGACCATTTCTTTGACAACATTGATTTGGCTGATGAACGTTCATATCACACTCCGTATATAAGACAAAGAATTGACACTTACCTTAATAAGGTTCTTGTACAAACATACGATTCCATTATTCCTAATGCCATAAGACTTTGTGATGCAAGTGCCGCCAACGATTCCGCATTTAAGATTATGACAAGTTATATGCTCCGATATGCCACAAACTATGACATACCAGGATTTTTAGACATGCGTCATATTATGGGAATTGACAATCTTATAGTGGAACTTGCTGACAGATACTATCTTAACGGCAAGGCCTTTTGGGCTGATTCCACTCAAATAGCATCGCTGAAGAAAAAAGCGGACAAAATACGCTACTGTCAGATAGGAAAACCAGCCATAAATATTCCAATAGCCAATATTGCGGGCGAATATGATTCCTTATACAACAAATGCGGAACGGTTTTCACCGTACTTGTATTCTATGAGCCTGATTGCGGACATTGTCAGAAAAGGCTTCCTATTATTGCAGATTTTTACAAGCAGTATGAAGATGATGAGCGTGTAAATGTAATTGCATTCTGCATGAAGGACACAAAAAATGAATGGCTTGATTTCATTAAGACATACAACACAGGTAATCTTATAAATGTTTGGGACCCTGAACGCAAGTCAAATTATTGGACAAACTTTGACACATCAGAGACCCCAATGATTTACATTCTTGACGCTGACCGCCGCATAGAGGCTAAAAACCTTGAACCGGAGCAACTATACAGCGTAGCGGCGTATAAAATGAAAAATGAGATTGGAAAATAGACCACTGAAAATAGGATTGTTTAATGAGTGCTTCCCGCCAATTCAAGACGGGGTGTCTCAAGTAGTTGAGAACTACGCACGTTTGTTGACGGAGAGAGGTAATGATGTTACGGTTGCAACAGCCAAAGTTCCATTCTTTGACTATCCGCAAACATACGATGTCAAAAACATTGCATCAGTTCCTATGATTTTCCGTCTTCCATACAGGGTAGGGCTCCCTACTTGGATGGTTCCTTTACAACCTATTATGAAGTATAAATGTGACATACTTCACTTGCACTCCCCATTTACAGCCGGCAGAATAGCCCTGAAACTTGGCAAGAAAAACCACACACCCGTAATAGCCACATTCCATTCCAAATTTCGTGATGATTTCATACGCTCTGTTAAATTTGACTGGGCGGCTGATTTTATGGTGAGACACATTATGGAGGTTTTTGAAGCGGCTGATGAGGTGTGGGTTCCACAAAAGTCTGTGCTTGAGGTAATGAGAAGCTACGGATATAAAGGTAAGGCGGAAATAGTGCCGAATGCTGTTGATTATGACCTTACAGACTTTGATTTACCAGGACTTAGGGCTCAGGCAAGACACATGATAGGCATTACTGACGATGTTCCCTGCCTACTATTTGTAGGACAGATAATAAAAGAGAAGCGTGTGGACTTTATTCTGGAATCGTTGCAATTACTTAAGAAAAAAGGGGTCAAATTCCGTGCCTTCTTCATAGGGAAAGGATACTGGACAGAAGAATTGAGGCTTGGAATAATAACAAAGCGACTAAAAGACTGCGTGGAGTATAAGGGACAATTACATGATAGGTCAGCACTGCAACTATACTATGCGGCATCAGACCTGTTCCTGTTCCCTTCACTTTATGACAACGCTCCGCTTGTAGTGCGGGAGGCGGCTGTTCATCATACGGCGTCAATACTTACAGAAGGCTGTACAAGTGCCGAGGTTATTGACCACGATGTCAACGGATTCCTTGCACCAAACAGGACAACGGAGGAGTTTGCTGAGACAATAATAAACATATTTTCTGACAAGGAAAGACTTGAAAGGGTATCGGCAGGTGCCGCCTCAACACTAGGTCTTACATGGAAACAACTGATGCCGGAGGTGGAGGATAGGTATAGACACTTGATTCAAAGGAGAAATGAGAAATGATTTTCCTACGTCATCTCGAGCGTTAGCGAGAGATCTTAAAAGATATCTCACTTCGTTCGATATGACGAACTTGACTAATTAATTATGAGCGAGACAGAGAACATAGTACAATCAAGGCTGAAAACCAAACACATAATACTTCCTATTGTGTTTGGACTGATTGGTATATGTTGGATGTTTGTATCGGAGTTCAAATCTTTTGGAGAGGTATGGCTGCCTGACTACATAAACGGATACGCTTCATTATTTATATTGTGTGCCATATTAATGGTCATGATAAAGGACGGGGCTGGAATGTGGAGGCTATATTTGCTTAGCAACAAACAAATTTCATTCAAGGGACTATTCAGAGTTAGAATGCTGTATGAGTTTACATCGGCTGTAACTCCTTCTGCAGCAGGCGGTTCCACTCTTGAAATGCTTTTCATAAATAAAGAGGGAATCAGATTTGGCGAAAGCACAGCCATTTGCATAATATCCCTGTTTTTAGATGAACTTTTCTTTGTATTGTCATTCCCCGTAATGCTGATGATACTCCCTATACAAGATTTATTTGCCATTTCCGGAGGCGTTGCTGCCATTCTCTCATTGTTTATGATAGGATATGTTCTTAAAGCAATTTGGGTAGGCATACTTTTTGTCGGGATTTTTATTAAGCCAAAGGCTCTTGCGTGGATTATTAAACAGATATTTAAGATTAAATTCCTTAAAAAATGGCGCTACGATGCCATGCGTACTGCCGCCGATATCAGAATCTGCTCAAAGAAGATGAAGGTCAAGCCTATCAGGTTTTGGATTACCGCCTCAGCACTTAGTGTTTTAATGTGGTTGGCAAGATTCATGATAGTCAACTTTCTTATTATGGCATTCAGCACAGGAGAAGGAGCGGACTTCCTATCTTTCCGTGATAACATAATAGTGGTTTGCCGTCAAATCATAACAATGGTTGTAATGATGATAGCCCCAACGCCTGGAGGCAGTGGATTTATTGAGGTTCTGTTTGAAAATTATCTTGGTGACTATGTTCCTGCAACAGGTATCGTACTTGTACTTATTACAACTATCTGGCGATTCCTTACATATTATTACTACTTGATTGTAGGTACCATAATAGCCCCTAAATGGATTGCAAAAAACTTTACAAAAACTAAACATATTAACAATGCAGAAAATAATTGTTCTTGATTTTGGCGGACAGTACGCCCACCTTATTGCAAACAGAGTGCGTAGATTAGGCGTTTTTACAGAGATACACTCACCTGCAGCCCCTATTGAGGAGTTACAGGGAGCAAGTGGTATAATTTACAGTGGAGGACCTTCAAGTGTCTATGATGAAAATGCCCCTGAGTACAATCCTGAAATAATAAACATTCCTGTACCTAAATTAGGTATATGCTATGGACATCAGCTGCTTGCATCTCAGAAAGGCGGCACTGTAAAGGCTGGCAAGGTTAAGGAGTATGGCATTGCAATGCTAAAAGTTGCAGAGCAATCGCACCCACTGCTAAAGGACATTCCTGCTGAGTCTCAAATGTGGATGAGCCATGGTGATGTGGTTGAGAACCTGCCGTCAGGCTACAGAATAATTGCCTCTACAAAAGATTGTCCTACCGCTGCCGTAGCACTTGACAGTGAGAAAATTTATGGCATTCAGTTCCACCCTGAAGTTACTCACAGCAAGTTTGGAATGAAACTGCTTGATAACTTCATAAACATTTGCGGTTGCAAGCGTGAATGGGATATGAAGAGTTATTTACCACTGATTTCCAATAAGATACGCAACGAGGTAAAAAACCGAAAGGTGTTCCTACTGGTGTCAGGCGGTGTAGACAGCACTGTTGCATTTGTACTGTTGAACAGAGTTTTAGGTGCAGACAAAGTTCTTGGACTTCATATTGACAATGGTATGATGCGTCTTGGAGAGAGCAGTCAGATTATGGAGTTCCTCAAGGCTGAAGGAATGAACAATTTGAGGGTTGTTGACGCATCGGAGGAGTTTCTTTCTGATTTAAAAGGCATTACCGCTCCTGAACAGAAACGAAAACTTATTGGTGCCCGTTTCATTAAGGTAAAGGATGAGGAGATGCAGAAACTGAACCTTGACCCTAATGAATGGATGATGGCTCAAGGCACTATCTACCCCGATACCATAGAGAGTGGCGGAACAAAAAATGCAGACCTTATAAAGACTCACCACAACCGCGTTAAAGAGGTTATGGATTTAATGGCGGCTGGAATGCTTCTTGAACCACTTGCAGACCTTTACAAAGATGAGGTACGTATGCTTGGAGAGGAACTTGGCATTCCAAAAGAACTTGTTTGGAGGCACCCTTTCCCAGGTCCGGGACTTGGCGTAAGAATGCTATGCAGTGACGGAAACGGCACATACGCATCTAATAGTGATATAGCAGGTCTTGACAAATACCTTTCTGACAACGGCATTTCAGGCGTTGCACTTCCTATAAAGAGTGTAGGCGTTCAAGGTGACGGACGTACATACGCACAGCCGTTCCTGCTAAAGAGTGCAAATGTAACTTGGAAGGATTGTGAAAAGTTCAGCACTGAGATAACAAACCACTTTAAGGAGATTAACCGTGCCGTATGGCAAATTGGAGCAGTAAGCGATGATATGCCTAAACCTATTGCACAATATGCTGTACGTGAGAATTTTGACAAACTGCGTACTTTTGACAATATATGTACAAAATTCATTCAGGAGAACAACCTATATCAATCAATATGGCAGATGCCTGTGGTTTTGGTTCCGCTTACCGTTGGAAACAAGCCATGTGTTGTAATGCGTCCTGTAAACAGCAATGAGGCTATGACTGCAAACTTTGCAACCATTGACCCTGCCCTACTCCAAAAACTTTGGAGTGAACTGAAGAACGCCGGTGCCGGTGCCTTGTGGTATGACATCACCCACAAACCTCCGGGGACTATAGAGTGGGAATGAGGCAAGCGACGAGAGCTGAAACTAAGGAACTTAGTTTCTTTTAGTTACGGTAGGATAAAGTGAATTTATTCACGTTTATCCGAACGGAACTAAAAATATAAAATAAGCTTGCTTATTTTAGCCGAGGAGCGAAGACTCTTCACGAGTGGCGAAGCCACGAGTAGTGAAAGCGATACGAGTTACGAAGTAACGAGTAGTATACCTTAAAAAAGATACTACTTATTTTACAATAAGAGCAACAACTATTAAACTTTTTTATTACCTTTGCGTCTAAATAACTGAAAAAACAAAATCAAATCTTTAATAAATTTATCAAAATGAAAGCAAAAGTTTTATTTTTAGGCATTTTATTGGCTATTTCAGCATCAGTATTTGCAGAAGATAACCAGAGTATTGAGTTTGTGGAAAGAGTACATGACTTTGGTCAGATTCAAGAGGATGGCGGTAAAGTCACCACCACTTTTGAGTTTAAGAACATCAGCAAGAAGGCTGTTACTCTTGATAACGTTCAAGCATCTTGCGGTTGCACAACCCCAGAATGGACAAAAGACCCTGTTGCTCCTAAGAAAAAAGGATTCATTAATGTAACATACAATCCTGCAGGCCGTCCAGGTAACTTTTCCAAGAGCATTACAGTTAAGTACCACGATGCTTCTGATGAGGCTAAAGTTGTTGTACTGAACATAAAGGGAGAGGTTATTCCTAAGGCAAAACCTGCTAACTAATCAGCAGTTTAACAAAAAAGAGGCTGACTGCTACTTACAAAAGGCAGCCAGCCTTTTTTAATATAATCAGTCAATGAAAAGAGTTGCTTACATAATATTTCTACTGTCATTAGCATCCACCGCTATTGCACAACAAAGCAAATGCTCTGTTGACAATGAGAATTTCAATGTGGGAATACTTCTTCAGGAAGATACCGCTACCGAGCATACATTTGTACTGTGTAATGAAAGTACAGACACAATGTATATAAATAGAGTGGAGCCTACCTGTAATTTCATTATTAAAGAATGGCCTAAAAATGGCATAGCACCTGACATGACAGGTAACATTACTGTAGAGCTGAACACCAGTAACATTTTTGGTGATTTTAAGCAGCACTTTTATGTTTACGGAACTATGCCTACAATGAAACTGTTTATATCGGGATTCCGTGGTGCAACAGCAACAAATGATGATGAAAACTATACGGCAAAACCATTGAAATCAAAAGACAAGAAAACCAAAAAGAAAAAGAAACGCAAGTAATATGGAGCATGTAGAGAATGATGAAGAATACAAAGGGCTGACCGTAAACAAAGGCATTATTCAACCACCTTCTGTAAATCCTTATTTGGCAAAAAGGGTTAAAAGAAAGACTTTTTCTGTATCGGAGTATGTGGAAGGAATAGAAAAAGGGAACATATCCTTACTGTCTCAAGCCGTAACAATGGTTGAAAGCACAAATCCTGAACACTATCAAACGGCACAGGAGATTATTGAAAAATGTCTTCCTCTTGCAGGAAAATCTGTAAGAATTGGCATTACAGGTGTGCCTGGTGCAGGTAAGAGTACTTTTATTGAGGCACTTGGAATGCACCTTGTAAACAAAGGTGAAAAACTTGCAGTGCTTGCAATAGACCCAAGCAGCGGACTTTCAAAAGGCTCAATATTGGGTGACAAGACACGTATGGAGGAGTTGTCAGTAAGCGATAAGGCTTTCATACGCCCTTCTCCGTCAGCAGGTTCACTTGGCGGTGTTGCCCGCAAGACAAGAGAAACAATTGTTTTATGTGAGGCTGCCGGGTACAACAATATTTTCATAGAGACTGTAGGCGTGGGGCAATCAGAAACCGCTGTCCACTCTATGGTTGATTTCTTCCTTCTTATTCAGATTACAGGTGCGGGCGATGAGTTACAAGGCATCAAACGCGGCATAATGGAGATGGCTGATTCAATAATCATAAACAAGGCAGAAGGCAACAATTTGGAGAAGGCAAAACTTGCACAAGCCCAATTCAAGAATGCTCTGCACCTGTTTCCTGCCCATGAAAGCGGATGGGTACCTGAGGTTCTTCTGTGTTCCGCGTTTCATAAGGTTGGCATTCCTGAAATTTGGGATATGATAGAGCGATATATTGCTCATTGCAAAGGCAATGGCTACTTTGACATAAAACGTCGCCGCCAAACCCAATATTGGATGACAGAGACCATTGATGAGAAACTTAGAAACAGTTTCTATCAAGACCCTGAAATTGAGCAACTTATTGAAGAGTACAGAAAAAAGGTTGTAAATGATGAAATCAGCTCATTTGTTGCAGCCCACAAATTACTTGACATTTATTTCGGCAAAAAGTAGATTATGGCAAAGGTTACACTTGACACACTTGACATTAAGATTTTGGAGATTCTTTCAAAGAACGCCAAAACCCCGTTTCTTGAGATAGCACGTATTTGCAATGTATCAGGTGCCGCCATACACCAACACATTCAGCAACTCACTCAGGACGGTGTCATAAAAGGCAGTGTGTTTGTATTGGAGCCCACCCTAATAGGGTTCAACACTTGTGCATTCATTTGCCTGAATACAACCTCCGATGCCAACATAAATACAATTACTGAAGAGTTGAAAAAAATTCCCGAAGCGGTGGAGTGTCACCTTACTTCGGGAAAATCATCAATATTATTAAAGGTCTATACCTCTGACAACACTTCTCTTTTGAATGTGCTGAGCAACAAGATTCAAACAATATCAGGAGTTGCCTCGGCAGAAATAACAATATCGCTCAAAGAGTCGTTTTCACGCCAAGTACAACTTTGATTATTGGTATCGTATTATAGTCTGCTGACGGTCAGGCCCTACAGAAACAATCTTAATAGGCACACCCAAGAAATCCTCAAGAAAATCAAGATAAGCGTTGAACTCCTCAGGAAACTCATCTTCTGATGACATCTTGGTCATATCTGTCTGCCAACCGTCAAGTTCAGTATATACAGGCTCAATTTTCTTGTCACAAATCTCATACGGGAAGTAGTCTATCTCCTCACCGTCTATCTTATAAGCCACGCAAGCCTTAATGGTTGGGAATGAGTCCATAACATCACTCTTCATCATTATAAGTTTGGTTACACCGTTTATCATAACGGCATATTTAAGTGCTACAAGGTCAATCCAACCGCAACGGCGGCGGCGACCTGTAACCGCCCCAAACTCATGACCTTTATCACAAAGCGTCTCCCCTACCTCATCAAACAACTCTGTAGGGAAAGGACCTCCACCAACTCTGGTGCAATATGCCTTAAAGATACCATAAACATCACCTATCTTATTAGGAGCGATTCCAAGACCGCTGCATGCACCTGCACATATTGTGTTTGAAGATGTTACAAAAGGATATGAGCCAAAGTCAACATCAAGCATTGTGCCCTGTGCACCCTCACAAAGAATTGACTTGCCATCATCAAGCAGTCCGTTTACAAAATGCTCACTATCTATAAATGTAAATTTCTTAAGGTACTCAATACCCTCAAACCACTCTTTTTCAACAGCGGTTACATCGTATGAGAAATTCATACCCTTAAGCATTGCATCATGGCGAGCCTTTGCCTTGGCATATTTCTCTTCAAAATTATTGTTTATATCACCTACACGCAGTCCGTTACGGCTTACTTTGTCAGTGTATGTAGGTCCAATGCCCTTACCTGTGGTTCCAACCTTTGAATCACCCTTTGCAGCCTCATTTGCCGCATCAAGCACACGGTGTGTAGGCATTATAAGGTGAGCCTTCTTTGATATGAACAATCTTTTTGTAAGGTCATGCCCCGATGCTGCAAGTGCCTCAGCCTCAGCCTTAAACAGAGCAGGGTCAAGCACTACACCATTACCTATGATGTTAATCTTGTTCCCTTGGAAAATACCTGACGGTATTGAACGTAGAACATACTTTTGACCGTCAAACTCAAGGGTGTGACCTGCATTAGGTCCGCCTTGAAACCTTGTAACTGCATCATAATCAGGAGTAAGCACATCAATAACCTTACCCTTACCTTCATCGCCCCATTGGAGCCCTAATAAAACATCTGCTTTTGCCATCATTATAAAGGGGACGCTTCCGCTCCCCCATTGTTAAAATTTATATATTTTGATTTGCAAATATAGTAAATTTTTATCACATACCACTAAATTATACGTAATTTTCTATGATTTGGGGATTCTGTATGTTTTTATAGAAAACAGCAGCGGGTCAAGATTTTGAAACCTTGACCCGTTTGAATATCATAATGACAGCTGTGGCCTACTTACTCCACCAAAACCGGTCGCACAAGGTACCCGCGGTTGGGTTGGGCGGTTTGAGTTTTCATGGTAATGTATGGGGTGTTGCTTACGCAAAAATACCAAGCGAATGGATTAGTGGCTGCACCATTGCCATCCGAAGACCAATAGTTACCTACAACATTCTTGTTAGAGAAAGTGGCTTTGTAGCCGTCACCTCCAGCAGGAAAAAACAAGGAGTTACCAGAGTATTTTCCTTTGCCTGTAATTAACATTCCTGCAACGTTTGTGTTATTGTAGTTTTGTACCCACTTTCGATCGCAGGATATAGTTATAGAGTCGCATTCACCGTATCTAGGCATACGCCAGTCGGAACCCCAATACTTGGTGGCTGCATCATTATCTCCTGTAAGAGGACCTTCTCCTGTATAGTGGTCATCAGTATACACTGTTCCGCTTTTAATACGATACGTGCCACCCCAGTGGAAGTAGTCGCCATACTCTTCTACAGATTTGGCACCTACATTGTACTCAGCAAACTTAGGACCACCTTCCCACAACTGAACCCACTTAACCATAGTTCCGTCTTCTATCATAGCCTCTCCCTTTGTTGGATCCTTAAACTCAATTAAATGTATGGGCATCTCCTTAACCTTGCCTGCTGTAATGGTGTTGGCTTTTGATGTTGACAGTGTTGCCAGAAAATCATCTGTTGATGTTACTGTCACGTCAAATCCGCTTGCAAACGCATCTTGTGGTACTACAACCCAAAAACCTGTGGCTGCACTTGTGCTAAGTGCCACGCCAGCACCACAGTCAAGGGTTATTGATGTTGTACCTTCTGAGTCACTCTTTTCTGTAGCAGCCGGACCGCTTTGCGGATTTACTGTAAATGTACCCCAAAGTTTCTCTGAACTCTTAGTTGTAAGCGTTATACTCTTAACTGAACCTGTCTTGCCCTCCTTAAGCTTTAGGTTAATTTTCAACACACCAAATGAGTGGTTGAATGTAAACTCTGTAGTAGATGAATATGCCACACAAGGCATTGCACCCTGTGCAAATGTGTTCTCCGCATAAGTTTGTATCTCAGGCATTTTGAGGGTTATGGTTCCGTCACTAAAGCTCTTGGCAGATGATGCAGGGTATATTGCCGTCCAAGGTCCTGTCTTGGCACACATTCCTTCAAACTCTGCTTCTGTTGTGCCTGCTCCGCTTATTATATCGCACACACTACCCTTTGTGTCCTCTGCTGTGAATACCTTTAGATTGTCTGTTGCAGACCATACGGCTGTAGTGCCGTCTTCCTTTATTGTGGTCTTTAAGCCACCTTTTTCTGATGTGGCTGTAAACACCATTTCAGTCTTCTCCACTGATGACTGTGCCTCTTTTACTGTCTCTTTCTTTTCACAAGACACTGAAGCCAGCATTACCAATGCCGCTCCTGTTAAGTAAATAATCTTTTTCATTGTTTTTTATTTTTTTAGTTATTGTTTTATTATTCCCATTCTCCATTCTCTTTTGTTACTCCGTTAAGCACGCTTGCACTTGGGTCATACCATAACCCATCTTCTTTTGACACTCCGTCAAGCACGCTTGCACTTGGGTCATACCATAACCCATCTTCTTTTGACACTCCGTCAAGCACGCTTGTACTTGGGTCATACCATGAGCCATCCTCTTTTGACACTCCGTCAAGCACGCTTGTAGGTGATACAAACTCCACATTCTCCACTATTAGGGTCTTGCCCACGTTAAGAACCATAACCTTGTCCGTCTTTGCGTAGTCTATTTTTCCCACTCTGCCTTTACTATCCACCAAATCAACTGTCAATCCCGTTGCAATGGCTCCTACTGGCAGACAGAAATAGAAGTATGTGTAGTCTGATGACTTAAGTTTTACGCCAGCACCTAATTTTAGTTCCATAGCGTTGTCGCCTCCTGACACATACTCAAGACCATTTGTTGATGTGGGCGTAAATCTGTATGTACCCCACAACTTAAAACTGCTGACTTTATCCTTCAGCACCATCTTGGTTATGGTTGCCTCTTCAGCACTCTTTATTCCCACACGCAGCATACCTGTAACATTGTCAAAATACAACTCGTCTGTGCTGGTGTATGCCACCACTGGCACTGTGTTGGTTTCATAAGTGTTTTCCTTATAGGTTTGGTTGTTTGGCAATACAAACGTCATAGTGCTGCCGTCTGTGGTGCTTACCATAGAGACTGGATATGCGGCGGCGTATGAATCTGCCTTGAACGCCTCTCCCTCAAAGGTTCCGTAGTCTGTATTAACACCATCTGTAAGTGAGAAAACACTACCTTTAGTGTTACTTGCTGTGAATATGACTATCTCATCATTCTCAGTCCACACTGACTTTAGTTTAAGCACATCATCAGGTATCAATCCTGTACGCACACTTCCTTGCGGATAGGCGTAGAAGGTCATTGCCACCTTCTCTGCTGATTGCTTTGATTCAGAGACAACGCTCTTCTTCTCACAACCAACAAGCACAGCCATCACTACAGTAAGTGCCGTAACTATAACTGTAATTTTTTTCATTGTCACTGCCTCCTGTTAATCCCAAATGAAACTTGAAAGTTTGGACATTCTAGATGGGGAAGGACCGGCAGAACCTATCATTACAGGCATCTCTGCCTCCATTTTTACTTGCTCCAAATGTGGAGCGGAATAATTTTTCTTCATAATTTTAAATTTATTTAATTAATATTTTGGTGAATCGGTTAATCGGTTAAATTTAGTAAGTTATAGAGTGAACACTGCGAGCCGCCGCACAAAACCACATAGTTTTGGAGGCACGAACTGGGAACTGACTTGTCAGTTCCGCATTAGTGAGTCTCCGAACAAAACTGTGGTTTTGAAGGGGTTAACAGCGAGCAATTTGTGAACGTCATAACTTACTAAATTTAATACAAAAACATTATAACTCGCTGATAATAAACAAATTACCCCCCCCGATACACTCGAGGAGGGTAATTTTACCACCTAATTATATATAAGCCGTTTTCGGCTTCTATGTCTTGTCATTTTTTATTTATATCGGGGACAAAGTTACGCAATCGAGAGCAAAAAAGCAAAAAAACTTATAAATATTTGAAAATTTCTCATTTCTCATTTCTCATTTCTCATTTTTTTATTACTTTTGCAACAAATTATAAAACCAATTAAATTTAAACATTATGGCATACGTTATTAAAGACACTTGTATTGCTTGTGGAACCTGTATAGGTGAGTGCCCTCAAGAGGCTATCTCTGAAGGCGATATCTACAAAATTGACCCTGATAAGTGCGTTGACTGCGGCACATGTGCGGCAGCATGTCCTACAGAGTCTATTGTAGAAGGTTAATTAATCCACTAATGCAAAAAAAATCCCGCAACCTCAGGTTACGGGATTTTTTAATTTGAACGTAGCAAGTAAATCAAGCCTCTTCAGTTGGAGCCTGAGCCTCTGGTTCTGTGGTTTCAGACTCTGCAGGAGCATCAGCCTCAGCAGGTTCTACAGCAGGCATAGCCTGACGCATGTAGTCAAGAACCTCCTTCATAGCTTCCTCAAACTTGTCAAAATCCTCTTTGTACAAGAAAATCTTGTGCTTCTCAAATATAAACTGTCCGTCTTCCGTTACTGACTTACGCTTGCTCTCTGTAATTGAGAGAAACAAATCAGAACGGCGGTCCTTCTTTACATCAAGGTAATACACACGCTTTCCTGCTTTT
The DNA here is from genome assembly GCA_024405855.1 of Paludibacteraceae bacterium. Taxonomy (GTDB): domain Bacteria; phylum Bacteroidota; class Bacteroidia; order Bacteroidales; family Paludibacteraceae; genus Enterocola. The sequence goes on along the minus strand of JAKSNZ010000001.1, from coordinate 30,665 downwards.
ACCGCTTTGGAAAACACAATCTCTTTGTCTTCCCTGTCTTCTCTAGGAGCCCTTTGAGGCTCTTCCTTTTGATTTCTGTTAAAAAAACTAATCATCTGTCCCAATATTTTATTAATTTGACATTACAAAAATCTTAAATTTTATACAAAACTCAAAATAAATTGGCAATTATTTTACATTTTTGAAATAAATTTTATAAAAATGGGCATCGGGGTAAGAAAAAAAGAGTACCTTTGTGGTAGAAAACTAACAATCATAACGATGATTAACAGAGCACTTATCAGAACAAAAACAGTTCAATTGGTATTTTCGTGGCAAAACAATCCGCAACCTGACACCGCACTTGCCATCAAACAGTTGAATTTAAGCCTAAATAAAACATACGAACTATACCATTGGATGCTATTGCTCTCAGTGGAGATAACCAAATATGCAATAAAGAGGATAGAATTCGGACTTAATAAGTTACGTCCAACTGAAGAGGAGCTGAATCCAAACAAAAGATTCATAAACAATAAATTCTACAAGCAACTGCTTGCCAATAAGCAACTTGCAGAATATGCAAGGCAGAACGGACTTGGCTGGGACGATGATAATGAGATAATTAAGACAATGTACGATGCCATTTTGGAGAGCGACATATATAAGGAGTATATGACCGCCACCAAAGCCTCTTATGAGGACGACAAAATGGTTTGGAGAAAAATATACAGAAAGATTTTTGCCGAATCGGAGGCTTTGCAGTCACAACTTGAAGATATGGACATATATTGGAACGATGACCTTGACACGGTACTGAGTTTCATTGAAAAGACCATAAAGCACTTTACTCCTGAATCTGATGAGAATGAGGAACTTCTTCCTATGTTCCGTGATGAGACAGACAGGGATTTTGCTATTGAACTTGTTACAAAAACGGTTGAAAACAAAGCGGAGTATGAAAAACTCATAGCGGACACGGCAAAGAATTGGGAGATAGAGAGAATTGCCTCAATGGAAATGGCTATTCTTACTGTAGGCATAGCGGAAATTGCAAACTTTCCTGCAATTCCTGTAAGTGTTTCAATAAATGAATATCTTGAAATAGCCAAATCATACAGCAACGGAGACAAGAGCAAGACTTTTGTCAACGGCGTGCTTGATGCGGTTGCAAACAAACTGAAAAAAGAGGGCAAACTAATTAAAGTTGCAGTAATAAAAAACAATAACTAATATCTAAAAAATTATGAACAGTACAATTCTTTTACAAGCCGCTCCTGCAGGAGCAAGTGCAGGATACAGCACAATAATAATGTTGGTGCTTATCTTTGTGGTATTCTATTTCTTCATGATTCGTCCGCAGATGAAAAAGCAGAAGGAAATCAAGAAGTTCCGTGACAGCATTAAGAATGGTGACAAAGTCATTACAGCTGGCGGCATCTACGGAAAAGTTAAAGAGGTTAAGGAGACAACCATCATCCTTGAGATTGCAGAAGGTGTAAAAATAACCATTGACAAAGGTTCTGTTTACGCTTCAGCCTCTGATACAGCCACCGATGCCAACAATGTTGCAAACGATAAAAAATGAGTAACAAAAAGTTTGTTGAAATATTGGAATCAATTAACAAGAAGGTGAAAGAATTCATATTCTCTGTGGATATTTTTGCCTTCTTGATTTTCCTTTTGATATCCACCGTCTTCTGGGTAGTGATATCGCTCAACAGACAATATGAAAACATTTACAACTTCCCTATCAAATACTGCCACATTCCTGAGGGAATGGAGTATTCTGCCGATATGACTTCAGACATTGATGTCAAACTTAAAGATAAGGGAGGTGTCTTGCTTACACAAGTAGGCACACGTCATGATTCTCTTATTTTTGACTTTACAAAACATCCTGAAATTGGCAAGGCTGACAAAATACTTTTGCCTACATCAACCACCTTTGAAAAACAGCTTAAAGCCATTATTCCGTCATCAACACAGATTATAGAGTATTATCCGTCTGAAATTATAATTGAAAAAGGTGCGCTAAAATCAAAGACCGTACCTATTGCCTTAAGTGAAGACATAACATGCGACGGCGGTTTCTGTTTAGGCGGAGAGATACAAATAAGGCCTGAGAAAGCAAAAATATATGCCAATCAGGACATCATTGACGACATTGACACAATTTACACTGAACTTATTGAAAAACACAACCTTACAGATACATTGACAACTACGGTCAGATTGATTCTGCCTGAAAAATGTAAGTCAAACGTGCAAGATGTAGAGGTGTTTATCCCTGTAGAGATTACTGTTGAAGGTTCTACTACAGTGCCTGTAAGCGTTATAAACGTGCCCCCGCACTACCACATTAAAACCATACCTCAAGAAGTTACCGTAAAATACAACATAGGCAGAAGCAAGTACAATAAAGTATCCCCTTCTGACTTCAAAGTGACTCTTGACTATAATGACATAATTGACAGTCATTCAAAATTACAATTTGTTGAAATAAAGAAGGCACCCAAAAGTGTCCTGAACTGCAAGCTTTCTCCTGAAAGCGTTGAATACATAGTATATTAATGATTATTGGTGTTACAGGCGGAATTGGCAGTGGCAAAACCTATATTTGTCACCTGCTTGAAATTGCTTCAATCCCTGTTTTCTACAGCGATACTGAAGCCTCACGCATTATTGACACTGACCCCGATGTCAAAAAGGCAATCATAGAACTGTTTGGAGAAAACGCCTACATAGGTGTGCAATCAATGGATGAAAAAGGTAAGGTAAAGCAAGAGACCGATACATTGGACCGCAAACTTGTAGCAGATAAAGTGTTCTCCAACCCTGCCCTACGTGAGAAGATGAACGCCATTGTTCACCCTGCCGTCATTAAGGCTTTTGAAGAGTGGAAGCAGAGACAAGATTCAAAAACCGTAATAATAGAGAGTGCAATACTGTTTGAAAGCGGTTACAATAAATTTGTTGATAAGGTGTTGGTTGTCACCGCCCCTACCGATGTAAGAATTGAACGCGTCATGAAACGTGACGGACTTACTAAAGAGCAGGTCAAAAAGAGAATTGAAAGTCAGATGAAAGAGACTGACAAACAAAAATCGGCTGACTACATAATAGCAAACGGTCCACACGATGATGTGAACCGTCAGATATTCTCTTTCCTTGACTCTATCAAAGAAAATCTGTACTGATTACATTTTATACTTATATGAACAGGTGAACTTGCCTTTTGAAATGGCGGCAAGTTTCTTGGATATAAGCTGCTTACGGATAAGTGAAATCCTGTCAGTGTATACATGACCTTCCAAATGGTCATACTCATGCTGAATGGCTCTTGCAGGAAACTCTGAGAACTCCTCTGTATGCTCCACCCAATTCTCATCAAAGTAGTGCATCTTTATTTTTGACGGGCGGCGTACGTCCTCTGACAATCCTGGAATACTGAGACACCCTTCTGAATACACTTTTTCCTCATCGCTGAACTCAACTATTGTAGGATTAATGAAAACCTTTTTATAGCCCTTGAATTCAGGTTTGTCCTCTGCAATAGGATTCAAATCTATAACAAACAACCTCTTGGACAGTCCAATCTGAGGAGCGGCAAGCCCCACCCCTTCCGATTTCTGCAAGGTTTTGAACATATCATCAATAAGTTGCTTAAGTTCAGGATAATCCCGCTCTACTTCAGCGGCTACTTTCTTCAATACCGGATTTCCGTAAATTACTATTGGATAAATCATATTCAGTTAAAAGTTGATAGTTGACAGTGATAATTCATTGTCCACTCATTAAGTAATCTTGTAATATTATTGTGGCACTGATTTGGTCTACAAGTGCCTTGTTTGCTCTGTCCTTTTTCTTTAGGCCTGCATCAAGCATTGTCTTATGGGCAAGCACTGATGTGAACCGTTCATCATAAAACTCAATCTTCATGTTTGGCAGCCTCTTTTTCAGATTACCAACAAAAGGGTTTATGTAATTCATTGATTCTGAAGGATTCCCGTTAACCTGCCTTGGCAGTCCTATTACTATACACTCTACATCGTTGGCTGACACGTAACTGCATATATAATCAAGAATCTTTGGAGTTTCAACCGTAGTAAGACCGCCGGCAATAATCTTTGCAGGGTCAGTTACAGCCAAACCCACACGTTTCTTTCCATAATCTACAGCAAGTATGCGTCCCATAATTCTTATCAACTGCAAAAATACAACAAATTAATTGAAATTTGACTGTGAAACTGATTGAAAATAAAGTTAACTGTGAAACTGATTGAAAATAATGTTGAAAATTCAAATAAAAATCCTTATATTTGCAATTCTATAACATCATAAATTCTTATGAAGATTCTTGTAACAGGAGGAACGGGATATATTGGTTCTCACACAGTTGTAGAACTGATTGAGGCTGGGAACGAGCCTATTATTGTAGATAACCTTTCAAACTCCAATATTAATGTATTAAATGGCATAAAAGGCATTACAGGCAAGCAAGTGCCGTTTTATCAGGTTGATGTAACAGACCTTGACGCACTTGAAAATGTCTTTAGTGAAAACAAAGGCATAAACGGAATAATACACTTTGCGGCAAGCAAGGCGGTTGGAGAATCTGTAAAGGAACCGTTAAAGTATTACGGGAATAACCTTGTTGGACTTATGAACATACTTAAATGTATGAAGAAGTTCAAGGTAGCCTCTCTTGTATTCTCTTCATCATGCACAGTATACGGACAGCCCGATGTTCTGCCTGTAACAGAGGAGGCTCCTATTAAACCTGCACTATCGCCGTATGGCAATACAAAACAGATTTGTGAAGAGATTATACGTGATACGGTTGTCTCTGACAGTAATATTCACGCAATTCTGCTCAGATACTTCAACCCTATAGGTGCTCATCCGTCCGCTCTTATTGGAGAATTGCCGCTTGGCGTTCCTCAAAACCTTATACCATACGTAACACAGACAGCCGCCGGCATAAGGGAATGCCTGACAATATTTGGTAATGATTATGACACCCCTGACGGCTCCTGTATCAGAGACTATATAAATGTTACTGACCTTGCAAAAGCACACATAGTTGCAGTAAGCAGAATGGAGAACGGAAAGCAGAAACAGAATGTTGAGGTGTTCAACATAGGAACAGGCAAGGGAACATCTGTATTTGAGATTGTAAACTCATTTGAGAGGGTTACAGGTGTAAAACTGAACTATAAAGTAGGTCCCCGCAGAGAGGGAGACATTGAAAAGGTATGGGCTGACGCATCGTTTGCAAACAATGAACTTGGCTGGAAAGCGGAAAAGAGTTTGGACGAGACCATAGCATCGGCATGGAATTGGCAAAAATCGTTAAAAAAATGAAAAAGACACTACTGTTAATCTTATCGGTTACATTTATTGTAACATGCAATGCCAAATCAAATAAGGCCATTGTGGCAAGCACTATCAGACTGCCTGAACAGGAGATTCTTTACAATGAAGGAATTGAGCATTTAGGTAATGCAGAGTACGATGACGCTGTAAAAAAATTTACTGCCGCCATTGCCATTGACAATAAATTCTCTAAGGCATATTACAATAGAGCGGTTGCTTATTTTGACCAAGACAAACTTACCAAAGCCTTGAATGACGTTGATGAAGCGTTGGCACTTGTACCTGAAAATGAATCATCCAACTTTCATTTGCTAAAAGGTAAAATCCTGTACGCTTCAGGAAACATACCTGCCGCAAGTTCTGAAATTGATTACGCCATCAGTATTGACCCTACAAATATTAACGCACAAATAGACAAAGCTGCATTATATCAGGTTACTGAACAATATGACAAAGCCATTGAACTATATAATAAGGTGAATTATTTGAACGGTGGCTCTGCAATGATATATAATGAATTAGGCAACTGTTATAACAAACGCAAAGACACGATTACCGCTTTAGAGTTTTATAGAAAGGCACATAAGGCTGACCCTGCCGACAATGTTGCCAAGTTTAACTTGGCAGTTTCTGTTTGGAATGTACAGAAAGATTCCACAACCGCACTTTCCATGCTTGATTCACTGATAGCCAATGACATTACAAATTCACAATACTATATTTCCAAAGGATTCATCTATTGCCAGACAGCTCAATGGGATAAGGCAATGGAGAACTTTGACATTGCCCTGTTGCAAAAACAGGATAAGGCAAAGGCATATTTAGGCAGAGGTGTTGTATATCTGAGCAGAAATGAGTATGAAGATGCTCTGACTGCATTTAATATGGCTATATCTGAAAACACAAATTATGGTGACGCTTATCTGAACAGAGGCATCGTCAAAGAGAAGATTGGAGACTACACCGGTGCCTGTGAGGATTTTAACCAAGCATCCGTTTTGGGTGCCGATAAAGCAACTGAGTATTTTGTCAAACAATGCAAATAATATGAAAAAGATTTACATTATTCTATTTTGTTTCTGCTGCACCATGTTGTTTGCACAACAAAGGCAATGCTATCTGACTTCTATTGACAGTATTAACACAAGCTTAAATGAGTTCAACACCGTTCTGAATCCCGATGAGACCATAATGTCCTATTCATCTTCAAAAGAGTTGAAACACGGAGATTGGAATGAGCATGTTTTATTTGCAACGGGTGAAGGCAAAAATTGGCAACCTTCAGGGCAAGTGTTGTCAATTAACAAAAAAGCAACCCATATTGACATTGTAGGTTGGGTCAACAACGATACCGTATTTGTATATGATGGACGTAAAAAAGGTATTATCGGCATTTATTCCAACAATAACGGCAAATGGAAAAAATGCGGAAAAATAAAGTTATGCTCCTCCAAAATCAAAAAATCATGCATGAACTCTTCTGCCACATCCATCTATTTTTCAACAGAAAAAAAGGGAGGGAAAGGTAAGCAGGATATTTATATGTCACACTTGGGTTCTGATGGGAAATGGAGCAAGCCTGTTATTCTAAGTGACAGCATAAACACCGTAGGCAATGAAATAGCACCTGCACTTGTTGGAGATTCCGTACTGTTTTTTGCATCGGACGGACACTCTGACGGATTGGGAGGATATGATATATATTACAGCAGAATTGTTAACGGAGAATGGAGCAAGGCTGTAAATGTTGGAGAACCTATAAACTCAACATCTGATGATGTCTTCTACTACAAGGCAAAAACTGAACGCGATGCGTTTATATCTTCAAACAGGGAGGGTGGCAAAGGCGGCTTGGACATTTATGCCATATCCTATATTTTAGACAAACACTATGCAGACAATCTGCCGCCCGCACTTAGTGCCATTACAGATAAATTATTATCAAACATTAATATTCAAGCGGCAAGCCACCTTGATTCAACAAAAATCACACTATTAAGCGGTATTATTATGGGCGATGACTCTATACCGCTTCAAGCGGAGGTTGCACTCTCTGACAATGGTCTGATGCAGGTTATTGCAACTCAAAAAGCGGAAGAATCAGGTGCCTATAAGGTTATTTTGCCAGGTGGTGCAAACTATGGTATCGCCGTAAGTTATCCGGGCTACCTATTCCACTCTGAAAACTTTGACCTGCCTGAACAGAATGAATATAAAGAGATTAACAAGGATATTGTACTAAAGAAAATTGCCATAGGCAAGAACGTGGCTCTGAGAAATCTTTTCTTTGAAGTAGATAAAAGCACTCTTTCTGACGAGTCAATTGTAGAACTTGCCAACGTAATAAAACTGTTGAATGAGAACCCTACTCTTCATATTGAAATAGAAGGACATACTGACAATACAGGTTCAAAATCACACAATCAGAAGTTGTCTGAGGCAAGAGCCAAAGCGGTGGTTGATTATTTGGTTGAGCATGGCATTGATGCAAAAAGGCTGACATCAAAGGGATATGGATTCTCTAAGCCTGTTGCCACAAATAAAACGCCTGAAGGACGTGCAGAAAACCGTAGAACAGAACTTCTTGTAACTAAAATTTAGTTATGGAACCATATAATTTCAATGTAGGACAGATAACTGAATCGTTGATTTGCTGGATTAAGGATTGGTTCCTTAAAAACGGCAACTCCTGTACAAAAGCGGTGCTTGGCATTAGCGGTGGCAAGGATTCAACCGTTGTAGCTGGCTTGCTTGTTAAAGCATTGGGCAAAGAGAGAGTTATAGGGGTACTTATGCCTAACGGAGAACAACCTGACATTGAAGATTCACTGAGTGTAGTCAAGCACTTGGGTATCAAGTATTTTGTTGTTAACATAAACAATGCCTACAAAGGGCTTACATCTGAAATAAAGGAGCAGACCGGACTTGACCTTACTCCGCAATATTTAACCAACACGCCTGCAAGGCTGAGAATGACTACACTTTACGGCATTGCGGCAAACATTGGAAATTGCAGAATTGCAAACACCTGTAACCGTAGTGAGGATGTTCAGGGATACTCAACCCATTACGGTGACAGTGCAGGTGATTTTGCTCCGCTCAGCAAACTGACAACAGAAGAGGTGGTTGCCATTGGAGATTATATAGGAATGCCATTTACACTCACCCACAAAGTGCCATCTGACGGAATGTGCGGCAAGACTGATGAGGACAACCTGGGTTGGAAATACTCTGAAATAAACAAAGTGATTCGCCTTAATGAAAAAGGGGAACACTACGATGCCATAATAAAGAGATATAACGGAATGAAATTCAAGTTGGACATTGTACGCATACCTGCGTTCCAGCCAAACCTTCCTGATTATTTTTTTGAGACATATAACTTTTAACATTGCCTAATACTGACACTATGATTGAACAGAACTTTATCAAACTTTTAGAAAAGAGCTTCAAAGAGAATTGGGATTTGCCGGCATATACAAACTATTCCGACAAACAAACCTACTCCTACGGTGAAGTTGCGGCACAAGTTGCAAAACTGCACCTTTTGTTCAAAAACGCCCACGTACAGCAAGGAGACAAGATTTCACTTATTGGCAAGAACAAGCCCAATTGGGCAATATCATACATTGCCATTGTAACTTACGGAGCAGTGGTTGTTCCTATTCTTCAAGATTTCAATCCTAATGACATACATCACATTGTAAATCACTCTGATTCCATAATGTTGTTTTGCAGTGACAAAAACTGGGATAGCCTTGAAGAGGACAAGATGGATAATCTGCTTGCAGTCTTTTCACTTGATGACTTCCGATGCATACATCAGCGTGACGGAGAAGGCATACAAAAACTAATGCTGAATTTAGACAAGAAATTCAAGACAAAATACCCTAAAGGCTATAACATTGACGATGTCAAATTTGCTGACCGTGACAACTCTGAACTTGCCATGATAAGTTACACATCAGGCACAACAGGATTCAGTAAAGGCGTAATGCTAAGCGCCAACGCTCTTGCAGGTAATGTTACATTTGGCATTAACACACATTTGCTTGAAAAAGGAGACAGAGTCCTTGCATTTTTACCATTAGCCCACGCTTACGGCATGGCATTTGATTTTCTTACAGCAACTTGTGTTGGCACCCATGTCTATTTTCTAAACAAGATACCAAGTCCTAAGGTGCTTACCAAGGCATTTGAAGAGATAAGACCTGTTCTTATCATATCTGTTCCGCTTATATTGGAGAAAATCTACCGCAAGCAACTTCAGCCTGCTCTTTCAAAGAGAAGTATGAGGCTTGCACTAAGCATTCCTTATTTGGATGACAAAATATACGCCAACGTTAAGAAGAAACTTGATGAATCACTTGGGGAGGAATTCAAGGAGGTGATAATAGGCGGTGCACCTCTTAACAAAGAGGTTGAGGATTTCCTAAGAAAAATAAAGTTCCGTTTTACTGTAGGATATGGAATGACTGAATGTGCCCCACTTGTCTGTTATGAAGATTGGCGTAATTTTGTTCCTTATTCAGTAGGTAAACCGCTACCGTTGATGGAGGTTAAGATAGATTCATCTGACCCTATTAACATAGCAGGAGAGATACTTGTAAAGGGAGAGAATGTCATGAGCGGTTACTATAAAAACGCAGAGGCAACCAAAAATGCGTTTACAGAAGACGGCTGGATGCGGACTGGAGACATTGGCGTTATGGATGCTAACGGCAATCTATATATAAAAGGCAGATGCAAGACCATGATTCTTGGGGCAAACGGACAAAACATATACCCTGAAGAAATAGAGGAGAAACTGAACAATCTGCCATTTGTTATGGAAAGTCTTGTAATAGAGAAGGACAACAAACTTTTTGCACTGGTTTATCCCGATTATGAAGCAGTTGATGCCGCAGAAATATCACATGCAGACCTTGACATTGTAATGGAGGAGAACAGAAAGCAATTAAATACTATTGTAGGAAGTTACGAAAATATTACAAAAATAATACTATACCCTACTGAGTTTGTAAAGACTCCTAAGCGTAATATCAGACGTTATTTATATACTAATATCAATATAAATGTATAAATTTTGTATAATTTTTGCATATAAAATAGCCAAAAACAATAAAATGATACAATTTTAACATTTTATAACATTTTATTGGTAGTAAAGTGATACAATTCAAAAAATTATACATACCTTTGCAAGCGAAATCAAAAAACAATTGTTATTTAATTTTAAATTTTTACCACAATGAAGAAATTAGTTTTACTTGTTGCTACTATGGTTGCAGTTGCTCTTGCTGCTTGCAACAATGCAGCAGAGGAAGAAGCTACAGAAGAAGCTGTAGAAGTTGAAGCCGTTGAAGAGGCTCCAGTAGAAGTTGCTGCTGACTCAGTTGCTGCTGATACAGTTGCTGTTGTAGAAGAGGCTCCAGCTGAATAATTCAGTTTAGCTTTTTTAAAATGTAAACGGTGGAGTTTCATACTTCGCCGTTTTTTTTAACTCTGAAATTTTATGATTCAACGTATCCAAACCATATACCTTCTCATTGTCACAATCTTAGGAATATTGCTATGTTGCTTTCCTATGGCATCGTGCGGAGACTTTACACTTAAGATGGGTTGCACTATTCCGTATTCAGTACTTATTGTGCTTATGCCATGTGTCAGTTTTGCCTCTATATTCCTATATAAGAAGAGAGTGCTGCAAATGAGATTCAACAGTTTCAACATAATAATAATGGTACTTACCGCACTTCTGTGCGCATTTTACCTCTATATACAACGTAAGGCTACAGGGGCGGAAATCTCACTATTGTTGCCTACTGTCATACTACCTATTAACATTATTTTATCATACCTTGCAATTAGAGCCATAGGGAAAGACGAAGTTTTGGTCCGTTCTCTTGACAGATTGCGTTAAAATACATAATATATGGGCAAAAAGTTTGCTGAATATCAGAAATTCAACCTTTCACAAATAAACAAGGATATTTGTGAGGAGTGGAATAAGAGTGATTTGTTTAGACAGAGTATAGAGACACGTGACGGAGCCCCTTCTTTCATATTTTTTGAAGGTCCCCCTTCCGCTAACGGTATGCCTGGAATTCACCATGTTATGGCAAGAACCATTAAGGACACTTTCTGCCGATACAAGACAATGCAAGGTTTTCAAGTTAAGCGTAAGGCAGGTTGGGATACACACGGACTACCTGTTGAGTTAGGTGTTGAAAAGAAACTTGGAATCACTAAAGAGGATATAGGCAAAAAAATAAGTGTTGATGACTACAACGCAGAGTGCCGCAGTGAAGTTATGAAGTACACAAAAGAGTGGACTTCACTTACTCAAAAAATGGGTTATTGGGTTGATTTGGACAATCCATACATAACATACGACAACAAATATATTGAAAGCCTTTGGTGGTTACTTAAACAATTGTATAATAAAGGATTGCTATACAAAGGCTACACCATTCAACCATACTCTCCTGCCGCAGGTACAGGTTTGTCATCACATGAGCTGAACCAACCTGGCTGTTACCGTGATGTGAAGGACACCACAGTTACAGCACAGTTCAAAATAAAGGGAGACCGTTTTGGTTCTAACGCATATTTCCTTGCGTGGACCACCACTCCTTGGACATTGCCGTCAAACACCGCTCTTTGCGTAGGTCCAAAAATAGATTATGTCATAATAAAATCCGCTAACCCATACTCAGGGGTTGAAGCCACATATATTATGGCAAAAGCATTGGTTTCAAACTACTTTGGAGAGAAGAAGGCGGAGCCTTTTGAAATAATTGGAGAGTGCAAGGGAACAGACCTTGTAGGCATTGAATATGAACAACTTATACCTTGGGTAAATCCTGGTGAAGGTGCGTTCCGCGTAATTCCAGGTGATTATGTAACCACAGAAGACGGTACAGGCATTGTTCACATTGCCCCTACCTTTGGTGCCGATGACGCATTTGTTGCAAAAAAGGCAGGTGTGCCAGGTCTCACATTCCTTACTAAAAAAGGAGAGTTGCGTCCAATGGTTGACATGACAGGAAAATTCTTCCTATTATCAGATTTGGATGCAGATTTTGTACAGAAAAGCATAAACACAGACCTTTACAAGCAGTATGAGGGCAGATTTGTAAAGAATGCATACGACCCTAATCTGACAGACAAGGATGAAACCCTTGACATAAGCATCTGTATGATGCTAAAGGCTGAAGGCAAGGCATTCAAAATAGAGAAACACGTTCACAACTACCCACACTGCTGGCGTACTGACAAACCTGTACTCTACTACCCGCTTGACAGTTGGTTTATAAAGACCACTGAATGCAGGGATAGAATGATAGAACTTAACAAAACTATAAATTGGAAGCCTGAATCAACAGGAACAGGACGTTTTGGCAAATGGCTTGAAAACCTGCAGGATTGGAACCTGTCACGTAGCCGTTATTGGGGTACACCACTACCTATTTGGCGTACAGAAGACGGTTCAGAGGAGATTTGCATAGGCTCAATGGAGGAACTTTGTGCTGAGATTGAAAAATCAGTTAAGGCAGGAGTAATGAAAGAGAATCCTTACAAGAACTTTAAGGTAGGTGATTTCTCTAAAGAGAACTACGCACCTGCAAACATTGATTTGCATCGTCCGTACATTGATGCCATAATTCTTGTATCAAAGGACGGCAAGCCAATGAAACGTGAGTCTGACCTTATTGACGTTTGGTTTGACTCTGGCTCAATGCCATACGCACAACTGCACTATCCGTTTGAAAACAAGGAACTTGTAGATAAGCGTACATACTACCCTGCTGACTTTATAAGTGAGGGAGTTGACCAAACAAGAGGCTGGTTCTTTACCTTGCACGCAATAGCCACAATGGTATTTGACTCTGTTGCATTCAAAAATGTAATTTCCAATGGTCTTGTACTTGACAAGAACGGAAACAAGATGTCAAAGCGTTTGGGCAATGCCGTTGACCCGTTTGGAGCAATAGAGAAATACGGTTCTGACCCACTCAGATGGTATATGATGACCAACTCAGCACCTTGGGACAACCTTAAATTTGATGAAGAGGGAGTTGAGGAGATACAGCGTAAGTTCTTTGGAACACTTTACAATACATACTCATTCTTTGCACTGTATGCAAATGTAGATAACTTTACATACGCAGAAGAGGATGTTCCTGTAAATGAGCGTCAGGAGATTGACCGCTGGATACTTTCATTGCTAAACACTCTGATAAAGGATGTTACAGAGGCTCTTGAAGATTATGAGCCTACCCGTGCAGGACGTGCAATCCAGGATTTTGTTACTGAGAACCTCAGCAACTGGTATGTTCGTCTTAACCGTAAGCGTTTCTGGGCAGGAAAGATGGACAAAGACAAACTGTCTGCCTATCAGACACTTTACACTTGTCTTGAGACAGTGGCACTACTAATGGCGCCTATCGCCCCATTCTATGCTGACAGAATGTTCTGTGATTTGAATGGTGTTACAGGACGACATAAGGCGGCATCGGTGCATTTGGCTGACTTCCCTAAATACAATGCAGAAGTTGTAGACAAGAAACTTGAGGAGCAGATGGAACTTGCGCAAAAACTTACATCTCTGACACTTGCACTAAGAAAGAAAGCGGACATCAAGGTTCGCCAACCGCTCAGTCATATAATGATTCCTTCAACATCAAGCAATATTGAAAAGAACCTGAAAGCGGTGGAAGACCTTATAAAGGCGGAGGTTAACGTTAAGGATATTAAGATAGTGGCAAGCTCTGACGGCATTCTTGTAAAACGCATCAAGCCTGACTTTAAGAAACTTGGACCTAAATGCGGCAAGATAATGAAGAGTGTGGCGGCAACATTGCAAAACCTTCCACAAGCGGAAATCCGCAGGTTTGAAGAGGACGGCAAATACTTGTTAAGTGTTGACGGTCAGAATGTTGAAGTACTTGTAACTGATGTTGAGATTTTCTCTGAGGACATTCCAGGATGGCTTGTCGCCAATGACGGCAACCTTACCATTGCCCTTGACATAACCGTTACTGAAGAACTTAAACAGGAAGGGCTTGCACGTGAACTTGTAAACCGTATTCAAAATATGCGTAAAGGCAACGGACTTAACATCACTGACAAGATTAACATAGAGTGTAAATCTGACAATGAATATGTTAAGGCAATTGAAACTTTTGCTGACTACATTATGCAGCAAGTGCTTGCTGTAAGCATTAAGCCATCTGAAAATATAGCCGATGCTCAAGATTTTGACATTGACGGAAAAATTATTTCAATTAAAATTACAAAAGCGTAGGTTTTTATTGTAAAATTTGCTAAATTCGCAGAATAATAATTTTATAGGAGGGCAAAGCCATGGCAGAAAAAACACGTTATTCAGATGCTGAACTTGCTGAGTTCAAAGTCATTATAGAAGAAAAGCTCAAACAGGCATACGCAGATTACGAGCAGTTGAAGAATGCCCTCAATAACCTTGACGGCAATGACACTTCTGACACGTCTCCTACATTCAAGGTGTTGGAGGAGGGTGCCACCACTATGTCAAAGGAAGAGGCAGGCAGACTTGCCCAACGTCAGATGAAGTTTATACAGCATCTGCAGGCTGCACTTATAAGAATTGAGAACAAGACATACGGTATATGCCGTGAGACAGGCAAACTTATACCTAAAGAGCGTCTTAGAGCGGTACCTCACGCTACACTTAGCATAGAGGCAAAGGGTGAAAAGAAGCACTGATGTCAAAGATTCAAAAGCAATCCATAATAGCTTCAATTATTGTACTCATAATTCTCATTGCTGACCAGGCATTGAAATTATGGGTGCATAGTTCTTTCTATTTGGGAGAAGAATATGTAATTACTGATTGGTTCCGCCTGCACTATGTTGAAAATAACGGCATTGCATTTGGTCTGACTTTTATAAACAAGACAGTACTTACCATTTTCAGAATAGTTATCAGCGGACTTATTGCATGGTACATAGTCCACTGTATAAAGAAAGGGGAAAGCACTCTTTTCATTATATGCCTTTCACTTATATTTGCAGGTGCCACAGGCAATATTATTGACTGCGTTTTCTACGGAATAGCCTTTGACTACGCTCCGCTGTTTAACGGACGGGTTATTGATATGCTCTACTTCCCTCTTGTTGAGTGGAATATGGGTGGAGAACATTACATTTTCTTCTCTCCTGTATTCAAC
Organism: Paludibacteraceae bacterium; assembly: GCA_024405855.1. GTDB lineage: Bacteria > Bacteroidota > Bacteroidia > Bacteroidales > Paludibacteraceae > Enterocola. The sequence goes on along the minus strand of JAKSNZ010000001.1, from coordinate 15,093 downwards.
ATAGCCGATTCCGCTATAACCGTAGCAGTTTTCATATTGCTGATTTTCAGCGGCAGTATTTTTAAGGAAAGTGCAAAATGAAGCATCGGGTTGCCATATCAATAGTTATCATAGGGTTCATACTTTCCGGATGCCATAATGATAAAGCCACCATAAGCAATGAAGAGATGGCTGACCTGCTGTATGACATTCACATCACTGAATCAGCTACAGTTTACAATCACTTAAGCAACACATCAGAAAAGTCATACGTCTATGACAACATACTGAAAAGCCATAAAATCACCCCTGAACAATTTAACAACTACATAGCGTGGTACACCCAAAACAAGGGTGAATATAAATTGGTCTATGACATTGTTTTAGCCAAACTTGAAAAAGAGAAGAAACGTGTTCTTAAAGGGGAAAAGAAATGTCTGCTACTTGAATTGTCTTCTGAACTCGCCAATGACAATGGCGGCGGCAACTCCTACATTCAAAGATTCAGAAGTGACCCTCTCTTTTGGAAAAGACGGAATAATCAAGGACCTGTTACAGAGTGAACGCACCTCCCTGCTGATTCCGTTACCTTCATTTCCAAACACTACAACAGCATTGTTATCTAATTTTGATTCGTAGATATTTGAGCCGTCAAGTGTGGTTGTGTACACACTCACTTTCTCCGATGCTGATTTAAGAAACTCCGCCAAATCTGTGTAGCGTACATTGACCCTTGCAAGTGCACCCATAGTTGCCTGCACACATTTTGGATTGTACACATCAACCGTTCCAAAAGAGCAGACTATGTCTTCAACCCCAAACCAATCAGCAATTCTGACTATTGTTCCCATATTGCCGGCATCTTGCACGCCGTCAATTGCTATGGTCAGTTTGCCCTCAAGTTTAACACCATTACCTGCATTAGGCTTGATTCTAAATATTGCAAGCACATTCTGCGGTGTTTCAAGCAGGCTTACCTGTTTTAATTCCTGAGACGTAACCGTCTCAATATCTTTTGGTTTACGCACACCATCAGGCAGTTCATACCCTTCTGTATGGGCAAGAAACACACACTCAAAACTCTTTAGCAGTTCATTCACACACTTATGACCTTCAGCCAAAAACAAGGAGTTTTCATAGCGGAATTTCTTGTTTGATAACTGTCCTACTAACTTAATTTTATTTTTGCTTAACATTTTGCTTATTTTTAAGCCTCTAAATTAGCAAAAAATTAGTAACTTTACAAGTTATATTGGATTAATATGCAGAAAAAGGCTCTCATCCGCACATTTATACTATTGTTTGGCACAATATTAACATCGTGTCAAACAACAAAATATGTGCCTGACGGGTCTTATCTTCTGAATAAACTTGAAATAAAGTGTGACCAAAAGGACATTAAGGCCTATGACCTGAAGACATACCTACGTCAAAATCCTAACCCAAAACTGTTTGATTTCATACCTTTCAATCTTGGTCTGTACAGTCTTTCCAGCCCCGATACCGCATTATGGATAAACCGCTTTCTCCGCAAAATTGGAGACGAGCCTGTAATTTATGACCCTGAAATGACTACCGCATCGGAGGAGGAACTAAAAAAATATATGGGTAATAAGGGATTCTTCAATGCACAGGTTTCATCAGAAACCACATACAAAAAGAAAAAAGCGAATGTTAAGTTTAAGATAAAGGCAGGAGAACCTTACATAATCAATTCCTACAAATATGCCATTAAAGATACTGCACTTCTAAGACTTGTGCTTGCTGACAGTGCAAAAACACTTGTTCGTGTAGGCAAAAAATTTGATGCCGACGTTCTTGAAAGCGAGCGAGTAAGAATTACTAAGATATTGAAGAACAACGGTTATTATGAATTTGACAAAGACTATATATCAATAATGGCTGACAGCACACTTGGCAACCATACCGTTAATTTGGCATTACTTATAAAACCTGTCAAGCGTATTGTGGGCAAAAACCAGTATGAAACAGAACCACACCAGCCATATACAATAAGAAATGTAACGTTTTATGAACTGTCTGACATTGAAGACCTTGCTGATTCAACATTACAAGGCAAACTTAAGGAGTCTTCATACAAGACCGTACACGTATATACAAACACACGTCTGACCAGACCAAAAGCATTATACAGAAATTCACAAATAGAGCCTAATTCACTCTATAATGAAAGCAAGGTTGACAAAACCTACTCCAAATTATCAGGTCTGAACACATACAAGTATCAAAACATTATATTCAAAAGGACTGATGACAGCACAAAGCATGAACTTGACTGTAATATAATATTGACCCCTGACAAGTTCCAATCAATAAGTGCCCAAATTGACGGAACAAACAATGAAGGTGATTTTGGACTTGCAGGTATGGTGAAATACACCCACGGAAACCTATTTAAGGGTGGGGAGCAATTCAGTTTAAGTATCCGTGGAGGTAATGAATCCTTGATAACCAAACGCTCCATTTGGGATTTTTCAACGGAGGCTTCCCTAAAATTCCCTATTCTGCTGTGTCCTTTCCTAAATATCAACTATTTAAGAAACAACAGCACCAATACAGAGATATATATGAACTTTTCATATCAGACCCGTAAGGACTATTCTCGTATAATTGTAGGTACAGGTATCAGGTATCTGTGGACAGGAAAGAAGAACATAAGCCATCAGTTTGACCTTGTTGACTTTAACTATGTATATCTGCCGTTCATGAGCGATGAGTTTAAGCAGACTATTAAATCATCAATACTCCAATACAGTTATGAAGACCACTTCATTATGAGAACAGGCTATTCAATTTCATATACAAACAAGAAACTGAATGAAAACACAAACAATTACTCTGTAAGAGCGGCTGTGGAGACCAGTGGAAACCTGATGTACGGAATTTGCGTTGCGGCAAACACCCCTAAAAATGAGAGCGGTTCATATTTGGCAGGTAAAATACCATTTGCCCAATATGCCAAAGTTGATTTTGACTACTGCTACAGGCTTGTTGCCAATGAAAAAAACACCGTGGCGTTTCACATTGGATTAGGCGTGGGTGTTCCCTATTTGAACTCACAGACACTACCTTTTGAAAAGAGGTACTATGGTGGTGGTGCAAACAGCGTAAGAGGTTGGTCTGCACGCTCTCTTGGTCCAGGTAACTATGCCGCAACAGACAATATTGACTACATGAAACAGAGCGGCGATATAAACCTGAACATGAATATTGAATACAGAACCAAACTGTTTTGGAAACTTGAACTTGCGGCTTTCCTTGATGCAGGAAACATTTGGACTCTGCAAGATGAAGGTCAGGCGGAAGGTCAATTCAAATTTGACCGCTTCTATAAGCAGATTGCCTTTGGTTACGGAATTGGATTAAGGCTTAACTTTGATTTCTTTGTGGTTCGCCTTGATTGGGGTTTAAAAGCGTTTGACCCTGCCCAAGAACAAGGAAAACAATGGAGATTTGTACCAGGCTGGAATATCACAAAGGATACCGCACTACATTTTGCAGTAGGATTCCCATTCTAAGGGACAAGGAACAAGGGACAAGGACTTGACCTTTCTTAAAATTTTGTACAAAACTTAAATTTTCAACATTCAATTTTCAATTTTCAATTAAAAATTTATTACCTTTGCAAAAATTTTTGCAAAGGCAATGAATTTTTTGGTTCCGTAGCTCAGTTGGATAGAGCAACAGCCTTCTAAGCTGTGGGTCTCGGGTTCGAATCCCGACGGGATCACTTGGTTATCTTCTCATACCACTCCTTAACACTTCCAAAAACCTCATCGGCTCCGGATTCCTTCAAGCATTGAATGTCAAGAATCCCTGTGTTTATACCAATGGTATATATTCCTGCTGCCTTTGCCGCCTGTATGCCCAAAGGAGCGTTTTCTATTACAACAGCCTCATCAGCATTAACTCCAACCTTTACAAGACCTTTCAGGTATGGTTCAGGGTCAGGTTTGCCTTTTGTAACATCATACGCAGTAACCATTCTCTCTTTTGAAAATATGCCGGGATATGCATCATCAAGTTTTTCAATTAATGATTTTTGTCCTGAACCCGTAACAATACCTATTATATAACCCTTACCTTTCAAGTAAGAGAGCAGTTTGTCCATATATGCCATAGGCTTGTTACAACCTATTTTCTCAAAAATCCTGCATTTCAGCCCATAAATGGCATCCACCTCCTGTTCTGTGGCACATCTTCCCTTTTGCTGCATAAACACATCGTTGACGGTTTTGAATCCTGTACTCCCCTCCTGAAGATAAACCTGATATTCAGAAAAAGCAATTCCAAACTCCTTAAACGCATCACTCCAAGCCTTTGCATGGAACGGCATCGAGTCAAAAATAACACCGTCCATATCAAATAAAAACGCCTTAGTTTTTTCAGGTATCATTATGGTTGAATAATTTTCTGCGAAAATACAAAAAAAATCATTATCTTTGGAGGTTAAATAGATATTATCATTAGCATGAAACGTTTTTTACTGTTTTTTTCAATCTTTTGCACGGTTATTTTGGCATCGTGTAGGAATGAAAATGTTATAAGCCCTAAAATTGAAATCAAGACAATTTTGATAAACAGTCACATGATTAAATCTGACACTCTTTTTGTTGGAGACACTTTGCAGTTTGTCAATGTGGCACTTTTACCTTATTATGACAAACTTGAGTATTTTCAGTTAAAGATTGACAGAGCACTTATGTCTGATTCAGTGTTCACCGATGCTGATTTTGAACAACTTTGTGACACTGCCGCATCTGATAGGTCAGAAGGGCTTTATGTATTTAAGAATATGAATAACGGCGATGCCCTACTCTTGAATGTTATAAAAACAATTGCAATCAAGAGTCCTGAAACAAAGACCAATGACGTTAACATTGAATTCCTTTTGAAGAGTACAGCCAATGTTAAGAGTGAGTTTAATCCATTCAGACAAGGTTTCAGATTTAAGATAGTGAATAAGGAGAAACAGAAATGAGAACTTTACAGGATTTAGTACGTAAAAATATTTGGGCACTTAAGCCATACGCTTGTGCCAGAGATGAGTTTAAGGGAGAGGCTTCCGTATTTCTTGATGCAAATGAGAACCCTTTCGGATACCCATACAATCGTTATCCTGACCCTCGTCAAACAATTCTAAAATCCAAAATATCAAGAATAAAAGGCGTGCCTGCTGAGCAGATTCTGCTTGGCAACGGTTCCGATGAGCCTATAGACCTGACTATACGCATATTCTGCGAGCCAGGCATTGACAATATGGTGGCAATAGAGCCAACGTATGGCATGTACAGAGTTGCGGCAGACATAAACAATGTTGAGTATCGTCCGGTTAATTTAGATTCAAAATTTGACATTGACACAGATGCCATAAAGGCTGCGGTTGACAGTAACACAAAGGTCATTTGGCTTTGCTCTCCAAACAACCCTACAGGAAACGATTTGTCAAGAGACAGAATCCTTGATATCTTGAATTGGTTTGACGGAATTGTAGTGTTGGATGAAGCATACATTGATTTTGCAGGCAGAGAGTCATGGCTAAAGGAGTTGGACAAGTTTCCAAAATTAATAATACTGCAAACATTCTCCAAAGCATGGGGCATGGCTTCTGTAAGATGTGGAATGGCATTTGCCTCAAAAGAGATAATATCACTTTACAATAATGTCAAGTACCCGTACAACATTAATTTGCTGACACAAACATTTGTCAGTGAAAGGCTGAAATGTATAGATGAAAAAGAGGAATGGGTGGCATCAATACTTGCTGAAAGGTCAAGAATGGCTACGGAGTTAGGAAAATTAAGCACTGTTTATGAAATTTATCCTTCCGATGCCAACTTCCTGCTTGTACGTGTAAAGGACGCCAATGCCACATATCGCAGTCTGATAGAGCGTGGCGTTGTTGTAAGAAACAGAAATTCAGTTACTCTTTGCGGAAACTGTCTGAGAATAACAATAGGAACTAAGGAGGAGAATGAAACTCTAATAAAAGAGTTAATGGTTAATAAAGAATAATTATGAAAAGAGCATTATTTATAGACCGTGACGGAACTTTAATTGTAGAGCCACCTGTAACAGAACAAGTCAACAACCTGGAAGAGTTGGAATTTATTCCTGGCGTAATAAGAAACTTGTACTTTTTGCGTCAAAACACTGACTTTGAATTAGTTATTGTAAGCAATCAGGACGGATTGGGAACAAGTGCCTATCCGCAAGAGAACTTTGACAAAGTTCAGTCAAAAATGTTGCAGGTTTTCAAAAATGAGGGTATTGAATTTGACAATATACTTATTGATAAATCACGCAAAGAGGATAATCTGCCTACACGCAAGCCTGGAACAGGCATGCTAAAGGATTATATGACAGGTGATTATGACCTTTCAGCCTCATTTGTCATTGGAGACCGTTCCACTGATGCCCAACTTGCCGCCAATCTTGGATGCAAGGCAATAATTCTTGGTTCTGAGCAATACCCTACCTGGGATAAAATTACAGAGGTTATTTTTGCAGGTGAGCGTACTGCAACAATTTCAAGAAAGACAAAAGAGACCGACATAAACATATCATTAAACCTTGACGGATGCGGTAAGACAAACATATCAACAGGTCTTGGATTTTTTGACCACATGCTTGAACAGATAGGCAAACACTCAGGCATTGATTTGTTAATAAATATTAAAGGAGACCTTAATGTTGATGAGCATCACACAATGGAAGACACAGCCATTGCACTTGGAGAGGCTCTCTACAAGGCACTTGGAGAAAAGCGTGGGATTGAGCGTTACGGATTCTGTTTGCCAATGGATGATTGTCTATGCTCTGTTGCTATGGATTTAGGCGGCAGACCTTGGCTTGTATGGAATGTAAAATTCAGCAGAGATATGATTGGCGACACTCCTACTGAAATGTTCCTTCATTTCTTTAAGTCATTATCAGACAATGCAAAAATGAATCTCAACATAAAGGCAGAGGGAGAAAATGAACATCATAAGATAGAGGGAGTCTTTAAGGCTTTTGCAAAAGCACTGAAATGTGCCATTAGGAGAGACATCTACAATTACGAGTTACCAAGCACTAAAGGAAGCCTGTAAGTTAAAGGAGAAAGGAGAAAGGAGAGATATATCTCATTTATCATTTCTCCTTTATTCTATACAGCCTCTTTGTAACCTTAATGAACGCCCACCCAGCCTTGACTATTAAGGTATCGCCGTGCTGTTTAATGTAGCCACAATCATCAAGAGCGATTCCCATTGACGGGTCATATGCCCAATCCATGTTGAATCGCTTGTTTTTTGCATCGTAAGATATATCCATCACATGAGAGCCTACAATAGCCTGTGAACGTTTTGATTTATCAGGATTCTTTCTGTCCTTGGCAGGACCTCCGTTCTTATCCACATTTTTCTTCAACCAACCGCAGGTACCTATATATTTACCATCGCCTACCTTTGAAAATATGGTTGTACCTGTATTATTTTCATCAACCCACTCCCCAATAATATCGTCAGCAGCAGAAAAACAGAGTGTAGGAATTGCAAATAATAACAATAATATGATATATTTGTTCATACTTTTTTTCATTATGAGTGCAAATGTAATAAAAAAGCATTAACTTTGCACCTAATTTTGTAGTTTTAACATTTGAAGATATGAGTCAACTGTCACCACGTTTGGAGTCGCTTTCAGAGTCTGCAACACTTGCAATGTCGCAGAAGAGTAATGAATTGAAGGCACAAGGTATTGATATTGTTAACCTTAGTGTAGGAGAACCTGATTTCTTTACACCTAAGCACATAAAAGATGCCGCTAAACAGGCTGTTGACAATAATTTTTCATTCTACTCTCCTGTTCCAGGTTATATGCCACTACGTCAGGCTATTTCAGCCAAACTGAAAAATGAGAACGGACTTGACTACGAGCCTGCACAGATTATATGCTCAAACGGCGCAAAACAATCTGTCTGCAATGTGCTGCTTGCTTTGATAGGAGCCGGCGATGAGGTTATAATACCTGCCCCATATTGGGTAAGTTACGCAGAAATGGTAAAACTTGCCGAAGGCAAGAATGTTATTGTACCTACAGGCATTGAACAGAACTTCAAAATGACAGCCGCCCAACTTGAGGCTGCCATTACACCTAAGACAAAGGCTTTGATACTCTGTTCACCATCAAACCCAACGGGCAGCGTATATACAAAAGAGGAATTGCAGGCTTTAGCAAATGTAATTTCTAAGCATCCGAATATTTATGTCATCTCTGATGAAATTTATGAACATATCAACTATGTCGGCAAACATCAGAGCATTGCACAATTCCCTGAGATAAAGGACCGTGTGGTAATTGTAAACGGTGTATCAAAGGCATACGCAATGACAGGTTGGAGACTTGGTTGGATTGCCGCACCACTTTGGATTACAAAGGCTTGCAACAAACTGCAAGGACAATACACTTCAGGTGCAAGTTCAATTGCACAAAAAGCGGCAGAAGCGGCATACACAGGTTCTCAAGATTGCGTTGAGGAGATGCGTCAGGCATTTGAACGCCGCCGTAACCTTATATTTGAGTTGTTCAGCCAAATACCAGGGCTACAATTAAGTAAACCTGAAGGTGCTTTCTACATATTCCCTAAATGCAGTTCATTCTTTGGCAAAAAGACTCCAAAGGGAGATACCATAAACAGTGCCGCTGACTTGGCAATGTACCTTTTGACAGAAGGTCATGTTGCATGCGTTGGAGGTGCATCTTTTGGTGCTCCTGAATACATAAGAATGTCATACGCAACATCAGATGACAACATTCGCAAAGCAGCCCAAAGAATTAAGGATGCTCTTGCAAACCTGAAATAAAAAATCAGAAAAAAGGAAAAGTAGGGCTATAAGCCGGGTTTTGTACCTGTAGATTGTTATACAGGCGTCTGTTATTTATCTAACGCAACCTACCCTCCAACATCGGGCGGGTAACCCTAATAGCGTTGGTTTACTTGGTCTTGCAACGTATAGTGCGTACTGCCTCCACTTGTTGCCAAGAGAGCGGTAGGCTCTTACCCCACCTTTTCACCCTTACCTCATCGGCGGTTATTTTCTGTTACGCATACCCACTGTCACCAATGGCTCCCCGTTAAGGAATATACTACCCTGTGTTGCCCGGACTTTCCTCTTGCATAATACAAGCAACAGACCGTCCTGCTTTTCCATTGAGTGCACAAAATTAATAAATTTATGCCAATAAATTTTTATTTATTACAAAAAAAAGGTAATTTTGCACCCTATTATGCCTACTTATAGATAAAATGAGACAATTAAAGATTACAAAATCAATCACAAACCGTGAAAGTGCATCTCTTGACAAGTATTTGCAGGAGATTGGTAGAGAGGATTTGATTAGTGTTGAAGAGGAAGTTGAACTTGCCCAACGCATTAGAAACGGGGACCGTGTGGCACTTGAAAAACTTACACGTGCCAACCTTAGATTTGTTGTATCAGTTGCCAAACAATATCAAAATCAGGGATTAAGCCTTCCCGACCTTATTAATGAGGGCAACCTTGGATTAATTAAGGCGGCAGAAAGATTTGATGAAACACGTGGATTCAAGTTCATTTCATACGCAGTGTGGTGGATTCGCCAGTCAATTCTTCAAGCCCTTGCTGAGCAGTCAAGAATTGTAAGGCTTCCTCTTAACCAGGTTGGTTCTATCAACAGAATCAACAAGGCTCTTGCCAAATTTGAGCAGGAGAATGAGCGTAGACCTTCACCTGAAGAACTTTCAGAAGAACTTGATATTCCTGTAGATAAAATCACCGATTCTCTAAAGGCATCAGGCAGACACATTTCAGTTGACGCACCATTTGTTGAGGGTGAAGACAACAGTTTGCTTGACGTTCTTCCTAACGATGATTCTCCTGTTGCAGACCATGAACTTCTAAACGAATCTCTATCAAAAGAGATTGACCGTGCGTTAAACACTCTTAATGAAAGAGAAAAGGAGATTATCAAGTGCTTCTTTGGCATAGGCTGTCAAGAAATGACTCTTGAGGAAATTGGAGACAAGTGTGATTTGACACGTGAGCGTGTACGTCAAATAAAGGAGAAGGCTATCCGCAAACTTCGCACAGAATCAAAAAGCAATTTATTAAAGAGTTATCTGTAAGATAACTCTTTAAGTTAGTCACACCTGTCTCTAGTATCTTTTTAGTATAAAGTGTCCGCTTCTTGGGTGTCCTAACAGAATGTCACGGATGTAGTACCAATAGTCATCTGACGGCATCGGGTGTCCGTTGTAGTTACCGTCCCAACCTTTATCTATTCCCCTGTACTTAATCAAGCACCTTGAGAAACGGTCATATATTTCAATGTGGGCATCGGGGTAACACTCTATATTCTCAATCTCCCAAGTGTCTTTATCGCCATCGCCATTTGGCGTAAAGTACTTGGCAGGTATAATATCAGGACATTTGCTTCCGAATGTCACCTCAATTTCAATTTGAGAAGTTGGAGAACTGCAACCGTTAACCACATACGATGCTGACAAAATATAAGTGCCTCTCTCATCCCAACTAAGTGTTATTTCAGGTGCATTAACCATTTGGTCAACCCCATCAACAAACCAAGAATATTCTATATCACCTGATATTGTATCAAGGTCTAAAGTAAATGTATGCTCCTCTCCCATACCTAACTGAACGTCAGGTATAGAATATGCAAACACCGTTGAGACAAGCATCAACAGCAATGCAGAAATTCTAATATATCTGCTATTGCACAACACTTATTACCATTTAATCTTTGGAGCCTTAACCTGTGGATAAACTGTAACAGACACAAGGAACTCAGAACCTTCAACAGTTCCTGCGTATGGTGTTATATGATATGTAAGTGTAACAGGAGCCGCTGTTTCATTGGTATAGATATCGTTTTCTATAGCATCAGCCGATGTCAAATCAACATTCAACTCTGCATTGTCTTCGCCAGGTGTAACCTGGTCAATATTATCAATGCTTGTAATAATCCACTTATCAATAGTATATGTATGAGTGGCATTACAAGAGCCCTCTGTTGGCAATGTTATGCCTACAACATCTTTTGGAGTACCTGATTCTCCAGGCTGAGTAGTGGAACATATACTTGTTGTAGCATCTAAAACTGTAAATGAAGCCACAGTAACCGCTATTTCAGTTTTTGGTCCTATACAGCCCCATTGGTTTGTTTCTTGTGACCACAAGGTATAGTCACCTGGAGTTTTCCATTCAATAGTGACGGTGGTTCCTGTTGTTGGTGTCAATGTCCAATCGTCACCTTCTGAACCACCTAAAATTCCCCATTCGTATGTTGAACCTGGTATATCACCGTCAATAGAAGGGGTTTCTGTTGAAATACATGCTCCGTGAGTATCAGGAGACTGAGCAAACGCACTGATGTTTGCCAATGTTGCCACAGCAGTAAGCATTGTGGCGATCAACGCTTTTCTTTTCATGATTTTTTAATTTTATTAGTTACTATTTTATTGATTTTTATATAATTTACACCTGCAAATATACAAAACATTTACAAAAAACAATATTTATCACATCTACTATAATACTACAAGGCAGTATATTTTACTGTAGGCTTTTTAACCTCAGGATAAACTGTAATAGTTACTGTAAATGAAGCACCCTGTGCACCATTATCCGCAAACGGGATAATAGTATAGACTACATTAGCATCTGTTGTGCCTGCATTTGTAAACTTATCAGTATTCAAATCCGTTGCACTTGTAAGTTCATCATTAGCCTTGTGATTAGAGGCGGCTCCTGTTACATTTGCATCAGGTACTACACTTACAATCTTCCACTTGTTTACAGTATGTGTCTTAACACCACCGCACTCTCCTTCTGTAGGCAATGTTACATTAACAGTTGCACTATAATCGGGTATGTCAGAACACATATTGCTTGTTGGGCTCGTCACTGAGAATGTATTTACACTGACATTTACTGTTTTAATAGGACCCATACAGCCTTTATCTGACTTGGCTTGCTGTGTAAATGTCCAAGTGGTCCCGTCTGGAGTAGGATTAATCCACTCCACTACCGCAGTCTTATCTCCTGCACCTGATTTTGTAATCGTATAGTCAGTACCTTCCGTACCTCCTTGAATATCCCAATAATAAGTGTAGCCCGTCAAGCCGTCTGTATCATACTGATACTTACTTGATTGACAAACGCCCTGTGTATCAGGAAGGTCTGTACCCTGTGCAAACGCACTTACTGCAAACGCTGACATTGCGGCTAATGTAGCCAAAGAGATTAGTTTTTTCATAGTTGTAAAGTTTTTAGTTATTTTTTAATTATTTAATTTCTTATATTTAACACCTGGTTCATCAGGTAAAGGATTTGATGTTATTTTTACTTCAGCAGTGTCTGACGGGCAAGATACACCCGGTTTTTCAACAGAAAACACCTTGATGACGTATGTCTTTTCTTCACCCACTACAGGTGCCGTACCCTTAATTGTTACGCTATTACCACTCTTATCGGCTGTAAAACCATCTGGCAAATCCTTGACATCAGCACCCAAAGTGGTTCCACCTGCCGTATAAACCACATTACTCATAGCACTTCCCTCACATACAGACTGAACATTACTGCCTGAACTTTTTGTTATACTTTGATTCAAACATTTGCAATCCACTTTAATCTCATCTGTCATAGCATAATCGGGGCAATTATGAGGCAGCCCAGCACCAACTTCCTTAGCGGCATTCTCTGTTCCTGCAAGAATTACACGGAACAGAGGGTCTTTTCCTCCAACCTCCTTTAAAATATTAAACTCATACTTTGTCTTACCTATTCCACTACCCTTATATGAGCCAGAACCTGGAGTCGGGTCATTTGGAATATTCTCCCACTTATCAGTTGTATAGTTATAACGCTGCCATAAATAGTATGGTGTGGTCTGGAAAATCTCATCAATTCCAGTAGGAACAACCGTTATAGTGGTAATAACGCCACAATCAACAGTGGTATATGGATTAAATTTAACCTCTGGCACACAAGCCGTAAAACTTATGTCATCTATAAGAATATCATTACCCGTACCAGACTCTCCATAGTTGACAACCTCAACAATAAGTTCATCATTATCACCTGAGAAGAATGCTGTTCTTCCATTAACCCACTTACCGTCAGGCTCTACATTCACAATGTTTACGTGAGCAATATCTTCTGTTCTTGTTTTATTCCTGATAAATATCTTGGCATTGATTGGAATAGGTTTCTCCTCACTATTAGGTCTTGTAGCATTGGCAAACCAAGCGGAAAATGTCATATACAGGTTCTTGGAACAAAGTTTTCCTGTTGAATATGAGAATATTACCTCACCCTTTTCCTTACAGTTAGCCATAAGCATTCCACCAATCTTTCCTGCAGGTTGTGTGTGGTCTTTTATATCAAGAAACCAATATTCATTTTCATAACACCCGCTTCTTACATTTTGCAAACAAGATGTCTCCTCACAAGTTTTGGCTGTCTGTTGAATTCCACAACCGCCATACTTTGGATTTGCAAGAATTGTGTAGAAACCATCCAATATCTCCTTACCCTCACCAGAATAACTATAAGTATTGGTATTTATATACTCTCCTTTAGAACTGATGGCGGCACGGCGGCTACTCTCTGCTGTAAAATAATTACCAGAGGCATCTGTGTCAAAATCAACATCCAGCAGTGTGGTTCTGTTACCTTTACAGGCAATATCAACCTCAACACGGTAAGTTGCGTTACATATATTATCGGCATCACGCACCTGATAGTAAGTTGAAAGCTCCGGTCTTACTGTAAGTGTGTTTTTACCAGTTCCCGATGCTGACGATGTGCATTCTGTCCACGTTTTACCATCTGTTGATGAATACCATTTCCAAGTTTGTGAACTCTCAACTTTTAGCGTTACATAGTCATCACGCTTCACAGGATTTACAGGATTTGGAGTTACAGAAAGCGTGTTCATTGGGTCATCATTCAATCCATCGCCTGGTTTTTTCATTAAATCACCAGACCACTCATGTACAGTACCTGCAATATTACGAACGGTAGGATTTATGCAAGGAGTGTCTTTAGTCCAACCATAATGCAAAACACAACTACAGGCATACAAATCATCGTATGTATGCAAATCTTGGTCAGCAAATGTAACAAGACCCTTATATGCGTTGCGTGGCAAGTCAATATAGTAAATTGAGCCACAATACTTTTTCATCTTATAAAAAGCATTCCCCTTATTAGCGTCACCACAGTCATTTATAGGATGATAATTATCCACTCCCGCCGTCATATTATTGTTTGAGCATACAATCTGAAGATAGACATTTTCCCAATTGGTCTTGGCATTATTAAAGTATATGCGTGAGCCTTGCTGAATTAAGGCGTGTTTTGAGTTCCACTTTCCGGGACATTTCTTATCCGGTCCCCAACTTGTAATGGAATAGTAATTTGAGGATTCCTGATATGCTAAATCGTATGTCTGATTCCAAACATAATTCCAATCCTTTGACGGCTTTCCGCCTTGTGTACGGCAGAATATTACTGTATTATAATCTTTCCCTGATGGTATGGTAGCGGCATACACTCCATATTCATCAGGCACACTCTCCATTGTCACCCAGCCATTTCCACTTGAACCATAATAATAAATTTGAAACCACGCACCACCTTGCTCCCACAAACTGCTGCCACCAGTATAAAGGAACAAAGTCTTACCACTACAGTTAGCACCCCACACCGCCACTGAGCATAGTGTTAACACTACCACACTCAACACTTTACATACAGTATTGCATATAAATTTATTCATAGTATGCCCAATTATGGCATTGTAAGCATACAAATTTAGCAAATCCAAACAAAATATGCAAACTATTTCACTAAAATCTCAAAAAAAATTGTGGTCTGTGGTATTACCAATCAACTTTTGGTGCATCGGGTGAGGGGATTGAAGAAACTTTAAGGGTGAGGGTGTCTGAATCACAAGCCTCAGTATCAGTACTTACTCCATAGAATTTTACAGTATAGTCTCCCACAGCATCAGGGGTGCCTGTAGCGGTGGCACTCATAGCATCGG